>CAXTVL010000142.1:0-6849 GCA_964247515.1 uncultured Acetobacteraceae bacterium
CCGCGGGGGGGCGCCGGGCGCCCGGGGGCGGGGGGGCGGGCGCCCACGTCCTCGAACAGCCAGGCCTCGACCGGGCCGGGCGGGCGTTCGGCGGACAGCCGCGCCACCAGCGCGTCGCGGGTGCGGGGGAATGTGAGTTCGCGCAGGAGGGTCATGATGCACCCGTGGGGTCGAGACGGTCGCGCAGCCAGTCGCCGATCAGGTTGAGGCCCAGCACCGTCGCCATGATCGCGAGGCCGGGGAACACGCCGATCCACCACGCCGACTGGATGTAGGTCCGCCCGTCGGCCAGCATCCCGCCCCAGCTCGGGATCGTGGGATCGACGCCGAGGCCCACGAAGGTGAGGCTGCTCTCCAGCAGGATGTTGTTGGCGACGTTGAGCGTCATCAGGACCAGGACGGAGCCGAGCAGGTTGGGCAGCACGTGGACCGAGAGGATGCGCGGGCCGCGCACGCCGATGGCGCGCGCCGCCTGCACGAACTCGCGGTCGCGCAACGCCAGCGCCAGGCCGCGCACCAGGCGCGCGTACTGCACCCATTGCGCCACCACCATCAGCGCGATCAGGATCCACAACCCCGGCCCCAGGAAGGCGATGGCGGTGATCGCCAGCAGGATGAACGGTAGATTAATTTTAACGTCGACCACGCGCATCACCACGGCGTCGACCAGGCCGCGATAGTAGCCGGCCAGCAGCCCGGCCAGCGTGCCCACGACCACGGCGCCGGCCACCGAGACCACGCCCACCACCAGCGAGACGCGCCCGCCCAGCGCCACCCGCGCCAGCACGTCGTGGCCGAGCGGGTCGGTGCCGAGCAGGTGCGCGGGGTTGGCGAACGGCGGCGTCAGCCGGGCGCGCAGGTCCATCGTGCCGGCGCGTGGGAACAGCAGCGGGGCGAACGCCGCCAGCAGCAGCATTCCCCCGGCCAGTGACGCTCCCAGCAACAGTTCCAGGTGGCGCAGCGCCCTCATTGCAGCCGCACCCTCGGGTCGATCAGGCCGTAGGCGAGGTCCACCGCGAGGTTGACCGCGACCACCATCGCGGCCAGCACCACGACCACGCCCTCGACGATCGGGTAGTCGCGCGCGGCGATGGCGTCGAACGCCAGGCTGCCGATGCCGGGCCAGTTGAACACCCGCTCGATGATGACGACGCCGCCCAGCAGGTCGCCGAACTGCAGGCCGACATAGGTCAGCAGCGGGATCAGGCAGTTGCGCAACGCGTGCCGCCACAGCACGCGACGCTCGCGCAGGCCCTTGCTGCGCGCGACCAGGATGTATTGCTGCGACAGCGTCTCCAGCATGATCGAGCGCACCAGCCGGACGTTGACCGCCGACAGGATGATGGCGAGCGTCGCCGCCGGCAGCACCACGCTGCCGGCGGTGAAGAAGCCGCTGGTCGGCAGCCAGCGCAGCCGGATCGAGAAGATCAGCACCAGCATGATGCCGAGCCAGAAGTTCGGGAACGACAGCCCGACGAGCGACAACAGGCGGACCAGATGGTCGGCTGCCGAACCTTTGCGTGCCGCGGCGTGGATGCCGAGCGGCAGCGACACCGCCAGCGACACGGCCAGCGACAGTCCGGCCAGCAGCACCGTCGCCGGCAGCGCGCCCGCGATCAGGCCGCCCACCGATTGCCGGCCGAAGAAGGTGACGCCGAAATCGCCGACCAGGACGCCGCGCAAGAACGAGAAATACTGTGCCAGGAACGGCCGGTCGATGCCGAGCGAGGCGCGGATGCGGTCGAGGTCGGCCTGGGTGATCTCGCCCGAGCCGGTCAGCAGCGCGGCGGTCGGGTCGCCCGACAGCCGCACCGCGAACGACACCAGCAGCGTCACCACCAGCACCACGAACACCGCCTGCACCAGACGCCGCAGCAGCAGCCCGATCATGGTGGGCGGCTACTGCACCGTGGCGTCGGTGAAGCGGAACCGCACGTCGGCGGTGGGCGCCACGCCATGCACGCGGGCGCTCATCGCGTAGATGGTGTTCTCGTTGTACAGCGGCAGCTCGATCGCCCGTCCTGCCACGTAGTCGGCGATCTGGCGCAGGATCTTCTGCCGCTGGTCGCGGTCGTAGGTGGCGCGCTGCGCCTCCAGCATCTTGTCCAGCTCGGGATCCTTGTCGTACGGGTTCCAGTGCTGGCCGCTGTGGTAGAGCAGGTAGGCGGTGTTGTCGAAGTCGAATGTCCAGCCGCCCCAGCCCATCTGGAACATGTCGCCGGTCTTCCCCTTGGGAATGACGTCGTTGTACATCACGTTGGCCTCGTACGATTGCAGCTTCGGGTCGAGGCCGACCGCCTGCAGGAAACCGGCCACGGTCTGCGCCACCTCGCGGAAGGTCGCGTCGTCGCCCACGAACGACAGCGTGACCGGCGTGCCCGGCTTCACGCCCGCCTTCGCGAGCGCCGCCTGCGCCGCCGCGGGGTCGAACGGCAGCGGCTTCAGCGCCGGGTCATAGCCGAACGACAGCTTGCTCTGGTAGCTCGCGATCGGCGTGCCGTTGCCCTGCAGGATTTGCTCGATGATGGCGTCGCGGTCGACCGCCTCGATGATCGCGCGGCGCACCGCCACGTCCTTGGTGATGCCCTCGCGCGTGTCGAAGCGCAGCGACACCACGGTGGGCCCGGTCACGCTCTCGACCTTGAGCTTCGGGTCGGCCTTGATGGTCCCGAGCAGGCTGATCGGCACCAGCGTCGCGATGTCGACGCCGCCGGACTGCAACTCGGCGACCTGGGTCGCGGCCTCCGGGATGAAGCGGTAGACCAGCCGGTCGAGCTTCGGAGCGCCCGCCCAATACTCCTTGTTCGCCTCCAGCGTCAGGCTGACCTTGGGCTTGTAGTCCACGAACCTGAACGGCCCGGTGCCGCACGGGTGGGCGTTGAAGTAGGCGGCGTCGTGAGACTTCACGTACGCCGGCGGCACGATCATGGCGCCGTAGCCGGCGAGCTTGGTCAGCATCACCGGGTCCTTGCTCTTCATGTGAAAGTCGACGGTGTGCTCGTCGATCACCTCGACCGAGCCGATGGCGGTGTAGTTCGCCTGTTGCGGACCCTTCGCTCCCTCCGGGCCAAGCAGCCGGTCGAAGGTGAACTTCACCGCCTCGGCATTGAACGGCTCGCCGTCGTGGAACTTCACGCCGTCGCGGAGTTTGAAGCGGATACGCGCATTGTCGTCGAGCAGCTCCCAGCTCGTCGCCAAGCCGGGCTGCAGCTTGAGGTCCGGGGTGCGCAGGATCAGCGCGTCGTAGATGTTGCTGCCGATCCGGCCCCAGGTCAGGGTGAAGGTGCCGGTCGGATCCCAGTTGCCGTCATCGGTCTCCAGCGCCACGGTCAGCGTGCCGGCCGCGTGCGCGGCGACCGGCAACGCGGCGACCGCGGCGGCGAACAAGGCGCGGCGCAACCCATGAAATGGCATCGGCAGATTTCCCTTCAGGCTTCGCAAGCGACGAGGTGATCGCGGGTGACGTGGCGATAGGTCAGGGCCACCGGCTCGTCCCCGATCGCACGCACCGGGCTCGGCAGCTCGCCGGTCAGCAGCGCCGTGTCCACCACCCGGTCCGGGTCGGGCACCGGAACGGAGGCGAGCAGCCGGCGTGTGTACGGGTGCTGCGGGTTGCCGAAGACCGCCTCGCGCGGCCCGATCTCGACGAACTGGCCGAGATACATGACCGCCACGCGATGGCTGATCCGCTCGACCACCGCCATGTCGTGACTGATGAACAGGTAGGCGACCCCACGCTCGGCCTGCAGCCGCAGCAAAAGGTCCAGGACCTGCGCCTGCACCTGCACGTCGAGTGCGGAGACCGCTTCGTCGGCGATGATCAGTTCGGGATCGGACGCGAGCGCCCTGGCGATGCAGACGCGCTGGCGCTGGCCGCCGGAGAATTGATGCGGCAGGCGGGCAGCGTGCTCGCGCGGGATGCCGACCTGCTCCAGAAGCTCGCCCACGCGGGCGGTGATCTTCGCCCGCCCGCTCAGCAGCCGATGCGTCTCGATCGGCTCGGCGACGCTGGCGCCGACGCTGCGGCGGGGGTCGAGCGACGCGTACGGGTCCTGGAAGACATACTGCACGCGGCGCAGCAGCTCGTGGCGCTGCGCGCTCGACATGCGCCGCGTGTCGTGTCCATGGAAGCGGATCGCGCCCGCGCTGGGGGGCGTCAGTTGCTGGATCATGCGCCCGACCGTGGTCTTGCCGCTGCCCGACTCGCCCACCAGCGCCAGTGTCTCGCCGGGATAGATGTCGAGGCTGACCTGCTCGACGGCATGGACGCGGTGGGTGAGCCGGCCGAGCCGGCTACGGCGCGCGTCGAACACCGCGCTCAGCGTCTCCAACTCGCACAACGGCCGGCTGTGGTCGACGGTGTTTTGCGCCAGGCCGGTGCCGCGAAGGCTGCCCAGGCGCGGCACCGCCGCCAGCAACGCGCGCGTGTACGGATGCGCCGGTGCCTGGAAGATCCGCCGCACCGGCCCGGTCTCCACCGCGGCACCCTGCCGCATCACCAGCACCTCGTCCGCCATCTCGGCGACCACGCCCATGTCGTGCGTGATGAAGATGACGGCGGTGCCGAGGTCGCGCTGGATCTCGCGGATGATGTTGAGGATCTGCGCCTGGATGGTGACGTCGAGCGCGGTGGTCGGCTCGTCGGCGATCAGCAGCGCGGGTTCGCACGCCAGCGCCATGGCGATCATCACCCGCTGCCGCATCCCGCCCGAGAGCTGGTGCGGGTAGCGGTCAAGCACCGCGTTCGCATCCGCGATGCGAACCTTGCGCAGCATCACCTCCGCCCGCCGGCGCGCCTCGTGGCGGCTGCGTCCCTGGTGCAGCAGGATGACTTCGGCGATCTGGTCGCCCACCGGGAACACCGGGTTCAGCGAACTCATCGGCTCCTGGAAGATCATCGCGATCTCGTTGCCGCGCACCTGGCGCAGCGTCTCGCCGGAGGCGCGCAGCAGGTCGATCTCGGTGCGGTCGCGACGGCGGAAGCGGATCGCGCCTCCGGTCAGCGCCGCCGCCGTATGGTCGGTGAGGCGCATGATCGCCCGCGCCGTGACCGACTTGCCGGAGCCGGACTCGCCCACAATCGCCAGCGTCCGTCCGGGGTGGACATCAAATCCGATCCTGTCGACGGCCACGGCGCCGCCGAAGCCGACCGAGACGTCCCGCAGCGACAGCAAGGGCGGATCGGAGGCGCTGCCCTGCATCGTTCGATCCCAGCGTGGTTCAAAAGTCTCACGCCCCGCCGCCTTTGTGTCAACGTGCGGCGGTCAGCTCAGCACGATCCCGCCGCAGACGTTCAGCGTCTGGCCGGTCACGAACGCCGAGGCGTCCGAGGCGAAGAACACCGCCGTCCCCACCACGTCCTCCGGCTGCCCCAGCCGGCGCAGCGCGGTGGCCCGCTCCCATTTCTCGACGTTGGCCTTATCGGAAAGGTTGGTGCGGCCCATCTCGGTGACGATGATGCCAGGACAGATGCAGTTGGCGGTGATGCCGAACTGACCCACCTCCTGCGCCAGCACGCGGGTGAAGCCCATCACCGCCGCCTTGCTCGCCGAGTAGTGCGCCTGCTCGGGCGCGCCGTGCTTGCCGCCGATCGAGGCGATGTTGACGATGCGGCCGTAGCCGCGCTCGCGCATCTGCGGCAGCAGCGCCTGCGTCACCAGGAAGGTGCCCTTGGCGTTGACGTCCATCACCGCGTCCCACTGCTCCTCGCGCAGGTTCTCCACGGTGCTGGCGATCAGGATGCCGGCGTTGTTGACGACGACATCGATGTGGCCGGCCTGCGCCACCATGGCTTGAACCTGGGCGCGGTCACTGACATCGGCGAGCAATGCCCGGCCGTCCCGCCCCATCGCCGCGATTTCGGCGCCCACGGCATCGAGGTCGGATGTCTGCCGGGCGATGTCGTTGACCACGACATCGAAGCCGGCGCGTGCCAGGCCGAGTGCCACGGCCTGTCCGATGCCACGGCTGGCGCCGGTCACGAGGGCCACGCGGCCGTTGCCGGAGTCCGCCATCGTTCAGTCCTCCCTTAGAAGAAACGGATTTCCCCGCGCAGGACGGCGAGGCTCACGGCCGCGATCATCACCACGCCGCGCACCTCGTTTTGCAGGTAGAATGGCGCGCCGAGCAGGTTCAGCCCGTTGTCGAGCATCCCGATGATGACCACGCCGACCAGGGTGCCCTGCACGCTGGCGCGCCCCGGCTTGAACGCGGTCATGCCGAGGAACACCGCCGTCAGGCTGTCGAGCAGATAGGAATCGCCCGCGCCAGGTTGCCCAGTGCCGAGCCGTGCTGTCAGCATGACGCCACCCATCGCGGCGCCGAACGCCGAGAGGGTGAGCGCCGCGAGCCGGGTGCGGTTGACGCCGATGCCGGACAGCCGCGCCGCCTGCAGATTGGCTCCGGTCGCCACCACGCCGCGTCCCAGCCGCGTGCGGTTGACCAGCACGTAGAACGCGCCCACCACCACGGCCGCGATCAGGATCGGCACCGGCACCACACCGAACACGCGTCCGGTCGCGATCACGTAGAATGCCGGCGGGAAGCTGGCGTAGATCGAGTCGCCGCCGTCATAGGCGTAGTTCAGCCCGAGCGCGATCGGCCCCATCGCCAGGGTCGCGATCAGCGACGGGATGCGCAGCCGCGTCACCAGCAATCCGTTGACCACGCCGATGACGACCCCGGCCAGCACCGACAGCGCGATCGCGGCGGCGATCGGCAGGCCCGACCACACCATCAGTCCTGCCACCAGCACGCCGGACAGGCCGGCCACCTGCCCCACCGACAGGTCGAACTCGCCGGTGGCGACGTCCACCGTGAGGCCCGAGGAGATCACCATCAGCACCGAGA
>CAXTVL010000143.1:0-2243 GCA_964247515.1 uncultured Acetobacteraceae bacterium
GCGCCTGGGGGCGAGCGCCCGTGCGCTGAGCGGCAGGTGGGCGCTCCGCGGCGCCACCCCAAGCGCGGGATGCGCGAGGCGCGCCTCCGACCGGCGCGGCTTGGCCACCAGCGCGCGCCGCCGGTCCGGGTCCGCCTCGAACAGTTCGAGCAGCGCGGACGCGGGCAGCAGCCCCAACCGCGCGATCGACCCGCACGCCTCCGGCGCGGTCACGTGGTACAGCGTCGGATGGCGACGGGCCAAGTCCTCGGGCGTCACGCGTGTCCGCGATCGCGACGGGGGCTGTCTGAGGCGCGGACACACGATGCCGTCATGCGGCTTGCTCCGACAACGATAACAGTGGATTGCGAGTGGCCCCGTATTTGCGCTCGGTCAGTCGCATGTGAAGGACGCGACCGTGACGCAAGACGACGCCGTGCCGACCTGGCCGCGTATCGGCGACCTGCGCCTGACCGTGCGGGCGCGGGACGCGCGCCGGCGCATCGACGAGGATCGGGTCGAGCCGGCCGGACCCGGATTCATGGCGCCCGACCGCGCGGCCGAAGGCAGCGACCCTGACCGGGTCGGGGCTTGGCCCGAGAAGGGTGTGCTCGGCACGCAACTCGGCCCCGACCGTCACGGCCGCAGATGGTGAGCGGGACACCGGCGTCCCGGCGCAGCCTGCGCGGGCTCGACGCGCTCAACTTCCTGATGGCCGACGTGCAGGGCGGGCTCGGCCCCTACCTCACGGTGTTCCTGGCAAGCCAACGATGGCAGCCCGGCAGCATCGGATTGGCGATGGCGGCCGGTTCGATATCGGCCGCCATCTGCCAGCTCCCGGCGGGTCTGCTGGTCGACGCGACCCGGATGAAGCGCCTGGTCGCCGCCATCTCCGGCCTGGCCATCGCGGCGGCGTGCCTGGTGATCGCCTGGCTGCCGCGCCTGGCGCCGGTGCTGGGCGCGCAACTGGCGATCGGCGCGGCGGCGGCGCTGGTGCCACCCACCCTGGCCGCGCTCGCGCTGGGGCTTGCCGGCCGGGCGCGGTTCGATGGCGTCATCAGCCGCAACCAGGCGTTCAATCACGGCGGCAACTTCGCGGCGGCGGGCCTGGCCGGAGCACTCGGGCAGACGGTGGGCATCCTGTGG
This sequence comes from uncultured Acetobacteraceae bacterium, assembly GCA_964247515.1. Classification (GTDB taxonomy): domain Bacteria; phylum Pseudomonadota; class Alphaproteobacteria; order Acetobacterales; family Acetobacteraceae; genus CAVRQM01. The sequence goes on from CAXTVL010000143.1 coordinate 1,126, forward strand.
ATCTTCTACCTGATTTGCGCCTTCGCCGTGGGGCGCCCGGGGGGGCCCGGGGGGCGAGCGCGCCACGCTTTCGGCCTGCATCATCGTGGCGCAGCTCGTCATGGTGGCCGTGGCCTGGGCGGTCGGCCGCGCGGTCGGGCGTGGCGTCGGGCGCAAGCCGATCTTCCTGCTCGCCTACGCCTTGTTGCCGTTACGCGGCGTGTTGTTCGCCTTCGTCACCAGCGCCACGGGCGTGGTCGCGATCCAGGTGCTCGACGGCATCGCCGCCGGCATATTCGGCGTGGTCTCGGTCCTGGTCGCCGCCGACCTGATGCGCGGCACCGGCCGGTTCAACCTGGCGCAGGGACTGGTGGCGCTGTGCGTCGGCATCGGCGCCGGCCTCAGCAACGTGGTGGGGGAATACGCGGTGCAGTGGTTCGGCTATCCGGCGGGGTTCCTGGCGCTGGCCGCCGTGGCGCTGTGCGCGCTGCTGTTCTTCGCCCTGCTGATGCCGGAGACGCGGGCGTGACGGCGGCGTGGGCGGCCTCGCCCTGGCCGGTCTGGGCGATCGCCGCGCTGGCCACGGCCGGCGTCATCCTGCGCCCGTTCTCCTGGCCCGAGTTCGTCTGGGCGGTCGCGGGGGCGGTGGCATTGGCGGCGTTCAGGCTGCTGCCGCCGTCCGACGCGCTGGCCGGCGTCGCCCGGGGCCTCGACGTCTACCTGTTCCTCACCGGCATGATGCTGCTGGCGGAACTGGCGCGCGAGCACGGGCTGTTCGACTGGCTGGCGGCGCGCGCGGCTTCCCTGGCGGACGGGTCGGCCACGCGGCTGTTCACGTTGGTGTTCGCGGTCGGCACGTTCGTCACCGTGTTCCTGTCCAACGACGCCACCGCCGTGGTGCTGACGCCGGCCGTCGCCGCGGTCGCGCGGGCGGCGCGGGCGGAACGGCCGCTGCCGTACCTGTTCACCTGCGCGTTCATCGCCAACGCCGCGAGTTTCGTCCTGCCGATTTCGAACCCGGCCAACCTCGTCATCTACGGCAGCCACCTGCCGCCGCTGCCGGTCTGGCTGCGGCAGTTCGCGGTGCCCTCGGCGCTGTCCATCGCCGCAACCTACGCCGCGCTGCGCTGGACGCATCG
>CAXTVL010000143.1:2253-6825 GCA_964247515.1 uncultured Acetobacteraceae bacterium
GCCCGGCCCCCGCCCCGCCCCCCCCCCCCCCCCCCCCCCCGGCGGGGCGGCGCCCCCCCCCCCCGGGCTTGCGCCAGGCCATCGCCTCCGACATCGCGATCCCGCGCCTGTCGGCCGGCGGCAAGGCGGCGGCGCTGGGCATCGCCGGCACCGCGCTGGTGTTGCTGGCTGCCTCCGCCGCCGGAATCGCACTCGGCTTGCCCACCTTCGTCGCCGGCATCGCCACCATGGCTTTGGTGCTGCTGCGCGCCAGGAGCGGCCCGCTCGCGGTGTTGCGCAACATTTCCTGGGGCGTGCTGCCGCTGGTGGCGGGCCTGTTCGTGCTGGTCGAGGCGCTGGAGCGCACCGGCGTCGCCGACCGGCTGGCGGGCCTGCTGCACGGCCTGGCGCAGCGCTCGACCGGCCTCGCGGCCTGGGCGTCGGCGGTGGCGCTCGCCGTCGGCGGCAACCTGGTCAACAACCTGCCGGCCGGCCTGCTCGCCGGCCGCGTCCTGCAGGCGGCGCAGGTTCCGGACACGGTGCGCGGCGCCGTGCTGATCGGAGTCGACCTCGGGCCCAACCTGTCCGTCACCGGCTCGCTGGCCACCATCCTGTGGCTGACGGCGCTGCGGCGCGAGGGGCAGAGCGTGGGCGCCTGGGCGTTCCTCAAATTGGGCGCGCTGGTGATGCCGCCGGCGCTGCTGCTCGCCGTCGCAGGCGCGTTCCTCCACTCCTGAAAGGATCATCCGATGCAGAACATCGGCGCCGCCTGGCTCTATCCCGTCATCCTGGTCTCCGGCTTGCTGCAAGCCTGGGGGCCGCCGATGAACGGCGCGCTGCGCAAGGCGCTGGGCAATCCCTGGCTCGCCAGCACGGTGTCGTTCCTGCCGATCGTGGCCCTGCTGCTGGTGGTGTTCCTGTGCCTGCCGCGCCCGTTGCCGACCAGCGACGGGGTGAGCGGCATGGCGTGGTGGGCGCCGCTGGGCGGGCTGGTCGGCTCGCTCGCCGTGGTGTGCGGGCTGCTGTTCGTGGACAAGGTCGGCGCCGGTCCGTTCGCGGGTCTGACCATCACCGCCAACATCCTGATGTCACTGGCGATCGACCATTTCGGCCTGTTCGGGATGCAAGTGCATCAGCTCAACGCGTGGCGGGCGCTGGGCGGCGCGCTGCTGGTCGCCGGCATCGGACTGGTGGCGGTGTTCTAGCGGCTGTCGCCGTCGTCCTGGCCCTGCGGCGGCCGGCCATAGCCTTGGCCGCCGCCTTGGCCGTTGCGGTAGTCCGGAGCGCTGCCACCGCCCGAGCGCAGCCGCGCCTCGTCCTGCCGGCCCTTCTGGTAGCCGCGCTCGTAGGCTTGTCGCACCGCGTCGTCCTGGTTCTTGTTGCCGCTGGTGAGCCCCTGCAGGAGTTGCTGGACGCCCTGCGCCGCGGCCGGCGTGGCCAGGCTCAGACTTACCAAAGCGGCGGTGACGGCGTGGCGCATCATGGTCCTCCTCGCGGGGTTGCCCGTCATGAACAACCGCCGGCGGCGCGGGTTGCGGCTCACGTGACCTTGGCGCGCGCGCGGTGCTCGGCCCGGTCCCACAGCCGATCGCCCAGCACCGCGAGCAGGACCGCCGCCGCCTCGACCACGTCGGCGTGCGACGTGTAGAGCGGGGCGAAGCCGAACCGGATGAAGTCGGGTTCGCGGAAATCGCCGATCACGCCGCGCGCGATCAGCGCCTGCATCACCGCGTAGCCCTCGGCACAGCGGAACGAGAGCTGGCTGCCGCGCCGCCCGGGCTCGCGCGGGCTCGCCAGCTCGAGCTGCGGGCAGCCGTCCACCGCCGCCAGGAACAGCGCGCACAACGCCGCCGACTTCGCCTGCACCGCCGCCATGTCCACGCCGTCGAACGCATCGAGCGCCGCGTCGAGCGCCGCCAGCGCCAGGATCGACGGCGTGCCGACCCGCATCCGCTCGACGCCCGTGGCCGGCCGGTAGCCGAGGTCGAAGGCGAACGGGGCCGCGTGGCCCATCCAGCCGCACAGCGCCGGCACCACCGTCTCGGCCAGACGCGGCGCCACGTAGACGAAGGCGGGGGCACCCGGCCCGCCGTTGAGGTATTTGTAGCCGCAGCCGACCGCGAAATCGGCGCCGCACCCGGCCAGCGCCACCGGCACCGCGCCGGCCGAGTGCGCCAGATCCCACACCGCGAGGCCGCCCGCCGCGTGCGCCCGCGCGGTCAGCGCCCGCATGTCGTGCCGCCGCCCGGTGCGGTAGTCCACCTCGGTCAGCAGCAGCGCCGCGAGGTCGCCGTCGATCGCCGCCGCGACCGCCTCCGGTTCCACCACCCGCAGCGCCAAGTCGCCGCCGAGCAGTTCCGCGAGGCCTTGCGCCACGTACAGGTCGGTCGGGAAGTTGCCGCTGTCCGATAGGATGACGCGCCGGCCCGGCCGCAGCCGCAACGCCGCCGAGACCGCCTTGAACACGTTGACCGAGGTGGAGTCGGCGACGGTGATCGAGCCCGGCTCGGCGCCGACCAGCGGTTCGATCTTGGCCGCGACCCGCGCCGGCAGGTCGATCCAGCCATGCGCGTTCCAACTGCGGATCAGCCCGTCACCCCATTCCGAGGCGACCACCGAGGCGACCCGCGCCGCGACCGCGCGCGGCAACATGCCGAGCGAGTTGCCGTCGAGGTAGCGCAAGCGGTCCGGGATGTGGAACGGGGGCGGGTTTGGGCAACATGGCGCGCGGGGGGGGCTGGGGGTCGGCGGCGTCCAGCGACGCGGCGCGGCGGCGCAGGTCATCGAGCGGGTTGGAGGCGAGGTCCACGGCGGTGTTGCCCTTGCTGCGGCGATGCCTCTATCACATCGCGGGCCCGGCACGCCGTCCGGTCGGACAAACTATGAGCGCAAACCCACACGACGCGGCCTTCTGGACCGACTATTCCGAAATCCAGCGACGGGCGCACGATTTCACCTCGCCCTACGCGCGACGCGCGTGGGAGTTGGCGGCAGTGCCGCCCGGCGGGACCGTGCTCGACATCGCCGCCGGGACCGGCGCGCTGGCGCTGGTGGCGGCGCGTGCCGGCGCCCGCGTGCTGGCGACCGATTTTTCGCCCGGCATGGTGGAGAGCGTGCGCTCGCACAACCTGCCCAACATCGAGGCGCGGGTCATGGACGGCCAGGCGCTCGACCTGCCGGATGCTGCGTTCGACGCGGCGTTCTCGCTGTTCGGCGTCATCCTGTTCCCGGACTGGCGGCGGGGCGTGGCCGAGATGGCGCGGGTGGTGCGGCCGGGCGGCGTCGGCTGCCTCGGCACCTGGCGGCGGCCCGAGGGCGCCGCCGCCAACCTGCTGCTCGCGGACCTGGTCGGCGCCATGTTCCCGCGGGTCGAGGCGTCGCCGCCATTGGCCGGCATGGCCGAACTGAGCGATCCCGATCGGTTGCGCGCGGCGATGCGGGCGGCCGGCTTCGCCCAGGTGTCGATCACCGACACGTCGAACGACTTCCTGGTCGACGCGGCGACGCTCGACCACCCAGGACGGCTGTTCCAGTTCAGTCCGCTGTGGCCATTGCTCGACGAGCGGCAGCGCGCTGCCGTGCTGGCGTCGATCCGCGCCAGCCTGGAAGCGGCCGGCGGTGTCCTGGCGGTGGCCTCCCCTGCCCTGATCGCCACGGCGCGGCGCGCGTGAGCTTCGAGCATCAGGATGCCCTTCGCATGACGGCGGACCGAACCAGACGATGGGCGGCGGTGACCGTGACGCCACCCGGCCGTCCCCTGGTCGGCCGGGTGACGGTGCCGGGGTCGAAGTCGATCACCAACCGGGTGTTGCTGTTGGCGGCGCTGGCTCGGGGCGACAGCCGGCTGACCGGGGCGCTCAAGAGCGACGACACCGACCGCATGGCGACCGCGCTGCGGCGCATGGGGGTGGGTGTCACCGAGCCGGACGCCGGCAGCTTCACGGTCAGCGGCGACGGCCTGCTGCGCGCGCCGGATGGGCCGCTGGCGCTCGGCAATGCCGGCACCGCCACCCGCTTCCTCACCGCCGCCGCGGCCACGGTCGACGGCACCGTAGTGGTCGACGGCGACGCGCACATGCGCCGCCGGCCGATCGCCCCCCTGGTCGAGGCGCTGCGCCGGCTGGGCGTGGACGCCAGCGCCCCCAGCGGCTGCCCGCCGGTGACGATCCACGGGCGTGGCGGCTTCGCCGGCGGGCGGGTCGAGGTCGATGGCGGGCTGTCCAGCCAGTACGTCTCGGCGCTGCTGATGCTGGGCGCCCGTGGGCGGGCGCCGGTCGAGCTGGCGCTGACCGGGCCTGCGATCGGCGCGCGCGGCTATGTCGACATCACCATCGCCGCGATGGCCAAGTTCGGCGCCGTGGTGGCGGCGCACGAGCGGGCGCTGGCGGGGCGGAGGGCCGCGACCGATGCCCCATCGCCGGAGGCCGCGCTTCTGCCGACCTGGGCCGGCACGGTCCCGCCCGAGTGGATCGACTACAACGGCCACATGACCGAGCACCGCTACCTGCAGTGCTTCGGGGAGGCGACGGACGCCTTGCTGGCCCGCATCGGCGTCGACGCCGCCTATCTGGCGACGAAGCGCAGCTTCTACAC
>CAXTVL010000144.1:0-6823 GCA_964247515.1 uncultured Acetobacteraceae bacterium
GGGGAGACGGACGATGGACCAACGGTTCCGACTGGATTGCCTGGAGCGACTCGCGGCACAGGCGGCGCAAGACGGCATCGAGCGCCGCCGCTTCGTGCAGCTCGCGGGGGCCTTGCTGGCCGGGCTGCCGATGGCGCTGCGGGCCGAGGCGGCGGATGCGGCGGCCAAGCAACTGGTGTTCGTCAACTGGGGCGGCGACGCCACCCGCGCCTACACCGACGCCTACGGCAAGCCGTTCCAGCAGGCGACCGGCATCGCCGTGCGCCAGGACGGCAGCGGCCCGACCGAGGGCGGCATCGCGGCCCAGGTGAAGTCCGGCCGCCCGAGCTGGGACATCGTCGACGCCGACCCGTTCTCCGCCATCGCACTCGGCAAGCAGGGCATGATCGAGGCGATCGACTGGGGTGTCGTGGACCGCGGCAAGATCCGGCCCGGCTTCGTCTGGGACTACGCCGCGTCGAGCTACTTCTTCAGCTACGTGATCGCCTACGATTCCAAGAAATACCCGGCCGCGCCGACCGGCATGGCCGATTTCTTCGACGTGGCGAAGTTCCCCGGCAAGCGTTCGCTGTACAAATGGGGCAGCGGCATGTGGGAGGCGGCGCTGCTGGCCGACGGCGTGCCCGCGGCCAAGCTCTACCCGCTCGACCTCGACCGCGCGCACCGGGTCATCGCCCGGCTGAAGCCGGACGTGGTCTCGTTCTGGGGCGGGGGTGCCGAGAGCCAATCGGTGCTGATGGACCAGGAGGCCAGCATGGCGCTGGTGTGGTCGACCCGCGCCGGCCTGATCGAGCAGGACAGCGGCGGGCGGGTGAAGTACGTGTGGGACCAGGGCCTGCTGTCGCCCGGCGCCATGGCGGTGCTCAAGCACAACCCCGGCGGGCGCGACGCCGCGATGAAGTTCATTGCGAGTGCGCAGGATCCGCGCAGGCAGCTCGTCATGTTCGACCTGCTGGGCCAGGGACCGGCCAACCCGGCCTGCGACGCGCTGATCCCGGCGGACAAGCGGCACGCCAACTGTGTCGACCCGGCCAACATCGTGAAGCAGGTGGCGCTCGACATGCCTTGGTATTCCGACCATTACACCGCCGCGCTGGACACCTACACCAAGGTGATCTCGGCCTGACCCGGCTCCTGCCGACGCCGCTGCTGGCCCTCATCGGACTGGCCTACGTGCTGCCGTTGCTGGGGGTGGCCGGCTGGAGCGTCACCCTGCCCTCGCCCGGCCTCGGCCAGTACGCGCGCCTGGCGGGCGACCCGCTGGTGCGCTCGGTGTTCCTGCGCACCGGGCGCATCTGCGCCGTCGTGACCGTGGCAAGCGTGGCGGCGGCGTATGCCGTAGCCTATGCCTGGGTGCGCGGCCGGGGCTGGCAGCGGCGCGCGGTCGAGTTCTGCATCCTGGTGCCGTTCTGGGTCTCGGTGCTGACCCGCGCGTTCGGCTGGGTGGCGCTGCTGTCGAGCCACGGGCTGCTCAACACCTGGCTGCTCGCCATGGGCGTGATCGGGGCGCCGCTCGCCTTGGTGCGCAACGAGCTGGGCGTGGTGCTCGGCATGGCGCATTTCCTGACGCCGTTCGCGGCGTTCCCGATCGCGTCCGCGATGCGCGCGGTGGACGAGCGGGTGCTGCTGGCGGCGCGCGGCCTGGGCGCCGGCCGGCTGCGCGTGTTCTGGACGGTGTTCGTGCCGATGACGGCACCGGGCATTGTCGGTGCCGCGCTGGTGGTGTTCGTGTTCTCGTTGGGCTTCTTCGTGACGCCGGCGATCCTGGGCGGCGGACGCGCGGTGATGGTGGCGGAGCTGGTCTACCTGCGCGTCTTCGAGAGCCCGGACTGGGGCATGGGGGCGGCGCTCAGCGTGACCCTGGTGGCGATGGTGGCGGCGCTGGTGGCGCTCGCCGCCCGCGTCATCCGGCTCGACCGGCTGGTGAGATGAGGTCGCGGCTCGTAACCCGGCCTTAGCAACTTGGCGGCATCGTCGTACCATCAACCGGAGAGCGCACACACGATGGCCAGCGACAAGCACCGCCTAGTCACCCGCAGCGACTTCGACGGCCTGGTCTGCGGCATGTTGCTGCGCGAGCTGGAGCTGATCGACGAGATCAAGTTCGTCCACCCGAAGGACATGCAGGACGGCGTCGTGCCGGTCACGCCGCGCGACATCGTGACCAACCTGCCCTACGTCCCCGGCTGCCATTTGGTGTTCGACCACCACGCCAGCGAGATCTCGCGCCAGGGCGAGCGCGCGCAGCCCAACCACGTCATCGACGTCGCGGCGCCCTCCGCGGCGCGCGTCGTCTACGACTATTACGGCGGCGCGAAGGCGTTCCCGCGCGTGGCCAGCGACCTGATGGCGGCGGTCGACCAGGCCGACTCGGCGCGGTTCTCGCGCGACGAGATCCTCGACCCGAAGGGCTGGGTGCTGCTCAACTTCCTGATGGATTCGCGCACCGGGCTGGGCCGGTTCCACGACTTCCGGATTTCCAACCACGATTTGATGATGCACCTGATCGAGCGCTGCCGCGACCACGCGATCGAGGACGTGCTGGCGCTGCCCGACGTGCGGGAGCGGGTGGAACTGTACGCGGCGCACCGCCAGCGCTCGGTGGCCCAGCTTCGCCGCCGCACCACGCTGCGCGGCAAGCTGGCCGTCGTCGACCTGCGCCACGAGGAGGTGATCTGGGCCGGCAACCGCTTCATGGTCTACGCCCTGTTCCCGCAATGCGACATCTCGATGCACGTGCTGTGGGGCGTGCGGCGGCAGAACACCGTGTTCGCGATCGGCAAGTCGATCCTCGACCGCGGCTCGCCGGTCGACGTGGGCGGGGTCTGCCTGGGCTACGGCGGCGGCGGCCACCGCGCGGCCGGCACCTGCCAAGTGGCGAACGAGCGGGCGGAGGCGGTGAAGGACGAGCTGATCGAGGCCCTGTCGTTCGATCACGAACAAGCCGGCCGCAGCGAAAGGCAATGATCGTCGCCATGCAGCCAGCAGGAAGCGTCCCGCTGATGCGGATCGAGCCTGAGCGATCGCACGAAACGCTGTCCGCCTTCGCCAAGGGCGCGGCCGAGGCGCCGCTCGGCGTCCGGCGTCCGCGCGCCAGCGCAAGGATAGATGCCCACCGCTGACACGGCGGCGGCGCTGAACCTGCGCGACGCGCGGAGTCGGTCGATGCGGAACACCGTGCCGCGGCCGCCTTCGGCGGTGAGCGGCAGCAGCATCCGCCCCCCGGGCGCCAAGGCGTCCAGCCACACCGCCCTCGGGTGCGTGGCGCCCGCGTTGACGACGATGACGTCGACCGGGCCGGGGTCGAACGAGGCGCCGTCGGCGGTGACGATCTCCACGTTCGCCGAGGCCGCCAAGGTGGCGCGCGCCCGCCGCGCCAAGCCCGCATCGATCTCGGTGGCGATGGCGGAACCGTCGGGGCCGACCAGCTCGGCCATGACGGCGGTGTAGTAGCCGGTGCCGGCGCCGAGATGGTAGACCCGGTCGCCGGGGCGGATGGCGATCGTGTCGAGCAGGCGCGCCCAGAACTCCGGCTGGCCGTTGTTCAGCCCGCGCGCGGCATCGATCGCGAACAGCACGTTGTGGTACGCCGAGCAGGGATCACTCCCCGGTACTTCCCAGTAGCCGCCCCGGACTAGCTCGAACACCTGCCAGGGCGGCTCGCCCAGGAAGCGGTGTCGCGGCACCGTGGCGAACGCCTCGATCACGCGGTCCGACCGCACATGCGCCACGAAGCGCAACTCCTCGGCGAACGCCGCGCGTCTCGTCTCGATGTCCACGCCGGTTCTCCCCGATGCCGATACCCGAGCAGGCGCGCGACGGCGCTCGTCGCGGACAGGCGGAATCTTTGCGTGGGGGTGTCCGCGGGAGGCGCGCGGAGGCGCATACATCCGATGATGGAGTTGGACGAACACGAGCGCCGAAGCGCCGCCGAGGCCGCGAACTCCGCCGTCGCGGTGTCGCGCGCGCTGGCCGCGCTGTCCGAGACCGAACTGCTGCGCTTGCAGGCCCTGGCGCGCCTGCGCGGGCGCGGGCTGCCGCCGGGCGTCGGCTGGGCCGACCTGCTGCACGAGGCGTTGGCGCGGGCGCTCGACGGCTCGCGCCAGTGGCCGTCGGGCGTGCCGCTGCCGGCGTTCCTGGCCGGCGTCATGCGCAGCGTCTGCAACGAGCTTTGGCGGCGGCGCGGGCGCGAGGGCGAACCGGTCCCGCTGGACGACCATGACCGGTCCGAGCGCCCGCAAGCCGTCTGCCCGGCTCCCGACCCGGAGCGCGTGCTCGCCGCCTGCGAGGCGATCGGCGCGATCTACCGGCTGTTCGCCGGCGACGGGATCGCGTTGCGGATCATCTCCGGGCTCGAGGGCGGCTTGTCGGCCAAGGACATCCGCGTGGCGCATGGCCTGTCGGCCGTGGAATACGACAGCGCCCGCCGCCGGATGCGCCGCGCCCTGCTTCGCGTCGGCATGTGTTGGGAGACGTCATGACCAGATACACCTTCAAGGATTGGGTGCCCGAGCGAGACTTACAGGCTGTCCTGGATGCGTTGGCCGACGAACTGCTGGCGGCTCCGGACCACGAGGTCTCGGCCTGTTTCAGCGACGCCAACGAGCGGCGAGACGAAGTCGAAACGGCAAGACGGTTGATCGCGGCGGCGGATGCCGGGGCGGCGCCGCCACCCGCCTCGTTGTTCAAGAGCCCTGGCCTGCGAGCCTATCTTGACCGCAACCAGTAGGATGCCGAGACAGCGCCGATGAGGCCGCGCGGATGAGATCATACCGCCCCGGCCTGCTCGGCCTCCTACTTGCCGGCACCGTCGCGGCGTTCCTCCTGCTGCCGCTGCTCGCCGTGGTCCCGGTCTCGTTCACGCCGATGCGCTTCCTCTCGATGCCGGGCGCGCATTGGTCCTGGCGGCACTACCGCACCCTGGTCGAGGACCCGGACTGGGGCGCCAGCATCCTGCTGAGCCTGCGCGTGGCCCTGGTCAGCACCGCGATCGCGGTGCCGCTGGCCGCCGCGTTCGCGGTCGGGCTGTGGATGCAGCGGCCGCGCTTCGCGGCGTTCCTGACCGGCTTCGTGCTGCTGCCGATGGTGACACCGCCGGTGATCTCGGCGCTGGCGCTGTACTTCCTGCTGACCGCCTTGGGCCGGGTCAACGATTGGGTGGCGTACGATACCTGGCTCGGCGTGGTGCTGGCGCATGTCGTGGTGACGGCGCCGTTCGCGGTGGTGCTGCTGCTGGCGGCGCTGGGCCAGGTCGACCGGCGCATCGACCTCGCGGCGCGCGGCATGGGCGCCTCGGTCGCCACCCGGGCCTGGCGGGTGGTGCTGCCGCAACTGCGCTTCGCCCTCGCGGCGGCGGCGCTGCTGTGCTTCGTGCTGTCCTGGGAGGAGATCGGGGTCACGCTGTTCGTCACCAGCGTGGACGCGGTGACGCTGCCGCGGCTGATGTGGATGGGGCTGCGCGACAACATCGACCCCGCCATCGCCGCGATGTCGGTGGTGCTGATCGCGCTCACCGCCGCGGGGCTCGCCGTCCGCGCGGCGCTGCGCCGGCCCGGCTGAGCGTGCGTGGCGCGATTTGACGCAATGCGTGCTGTATTTTTGAGCAGCACGCTTCGACTTCGCGGCAGAGTCGCTGTATTGCCAAGGCGACCGCAGCCGTTACAGTGACCCGTGGGCGATACTGGCGCCCGTGCCATGGCCCGGCGGAACCAGCCCATGCAGCTTGCCCTCGAACTCGTCGACATCGTCAAGGCGTTCGGCGCGCGCGCCGTGCTGGACCGGCTGTCGCTGCGCGTGCCGGCGGGCGAGTACGTCGCCATCCTCGGGCCGAGCGGCTCGGGCAAGTCGACCCTGCTGCGCATCGTGGCAGGCTTCGAGGCGCCGGACGGCGGCGGGCTGCGCGTCGATGGCCGGTCGGTGCTGGGCCTGCCGGCGCACGAGCGCGGCCTGGGCTTCGTGTTCCAGTCGTTCGCGCTGTTCCCGCATCTGAGTGTGGCCGACAACGTGGCGTTCGGGCTGCGCCACCGCCACCACGGCGCCGTGCGCGATGCGGCCGAAATCAGGCGGCGCGTGCCGCGAGCGTTGGAACTGGTCGGCTTGCAGGGGCTGGGCGGCCGGCTGCCGGCGGAGATCTCCGGCGGCCAGAGGCAGCGCGTGGCGTTCGCCCGCACGCTGATCGCCGAACCCCGCATCGTGCTGCTGGACGAACCTTTGGGCGCGCTCGACGCCCGGCTGCGCGAGAGCATGATGGCGGAGCTGCGGCGCATCCATGCCCTGCTGGGAGCGACCTTCCTGCACGTCACCGGCAACGAGGCGGAGGCGCTGGCGATGGGCACGCAGGTGGCCGTGCTGTCACGCGGGCGCGTCGGCCAACTGGCCGCACCCGACGCGCTGGTGGCGGCGCCGGCCAGCGGCGAGGTGGCGCGGCTGCTCAATTGCTACAACGTGCTGGCCGGGCGCGTGGCCGGGGGCGCCTTCGACGGATCGGGCATCCGCGTGCCGGCCAACGGTGCGCGCGACGGTGCCGCCAGCTACTGCGTGCGGGTGGACCAGGTGGGCGTCGCCGAGCAAGACCCGCCGGCGGGCGCGGTGCGCGTGCCCGGGCGGTTCCTCGCCAGCGAGTATTCCGGCGCCCGCCAGACCAGCCTGTTCGACCTGGGCGGGCCGAAGCCGTTCGAGGTCGAGTACCATCTGGGCCACCGCCGCCCGCCGGAGTTCCGGCGCGACGGCGTCTACGCGCTGCACTGGCCGGCCGAGGCGGCCCGCGTGTTCGCGGAGTCCTGAGCGTGTCCAGCCACACGCAGGCGCTGCCGCGGCGCCACGC
>CAXTVL010000145.1:0-3373 GCA_964247515.1 uncultured Acetobacteraceae bacterium
GTCGCGCACGAACGACTGGTCGATCTTGATCTTGTCGAACGGGAAGCTGCGCAGGTAGCCCAGCGACGAGTAGCCGGTGCCGAAATCGTCCATGGCGATCCGCACGCCCAGCGCCCGCAGCTCGCCCAGGACGGCCAGCGCCGCGGGGCCGTCGTGCAGCAGCACGCTCTCGGTGATCTCCAGCTCGAGCCGGTCCGGCCGCAACCCAGACCTTGCCAGCGCGTCGGTCACGGCCGCGACCAGCCCGCTGGCCTTGAACTGGACGGCGGACAGGTTGACCGCGACGCCGACCGTCCCGGGCCAGGTCGTCGCGGCGGCGCAGGCCTGGCGCAGCACCCAGGCGCCGAGCGGGACGATCAGCCCGGTCTCCTCGGCGAGCGGCACGAAGTCGGCGGGCGCGATCTGGCCGCGTCGCGGGTGGTTCCAGCGCAACAGAGCCTCGAACGCCGCGATCCGGCCCGTGGCCAGGTTGACCAGCGGCTGGTAGTGCAGCTCGAACTGCCCGGCCGCGACCGCGTGCCGCAGGTCCAGTTCGAGCAGCCGGCGCGCCTGCAACCTGGCGTCCATGCCGCACTCGAACGAGCGGAACGTGCCGCGACCGTCGTCCTTGGCCCGATACAGCGCGATGTCGGCCATCTTGAGCAGCTCCTCCGCCTCCATCGAGTCGCCGGGCGCCAACGCGAAGCCGACGCTGGCGCCGATGACGACCTGGTGCCCGGTGATGTCGTACGGCGCGGACAGGCTCTCGACCAGGCGCTCCGAAAGCGCCGCGGCATCCTGGCCGCCGTCGACCGAGGCCTGGATGATGGCGAACTCGTCGCCGCCCAATCGGGCCACCGTGTCGCGCTCGCGCACGCAGTCGCGCAGCCGGTCGGCGACGACGCGCAGCAGCATGTCGCCGGCATGGTGGCCCAGCGTGTCGTTGACCTGCTTGAAGCGGTCGAGGTCGAGGCTCAGCACAGCCAGCGCGCCGTCGCGGCGGCGCGTCTGCGCGAGCGCCTGGCCGAGCCGTTCGGCCAGCAGCGTCCGGTTGGGCAACCCGGTGAGGCTGTCGTGCAGCGCGGCATGGCGGGCCCGCTCGCGCGAGCAGGCCAGGTCCGTGGTGATGCGCTTGACGATCGCGGCCGCCGCGCACGACACCGCCAACAAGAGCAGGATGCCAACGGCAGCGGCGGTGACGATGGCCCGCTGCACCAGCGTGACCGTGGCGGCGTTGGCCGCCCGGACCTGGGCCAGGTTGGCACCCAGCAGGACGCCGACCGCGTCCATGTCTGCCTCCATGCAGGAGATGCGGCTGCGAAAATCCTCGAAGTTGCTGAGCCCCTTGGCCGGGTCGGCCAGCGCCGACTTCACCGCGTCCTGTCCCGCTTCGACGAACACCGTCGTCTTGCGAGCGATATTGTCGTACCTGGCGGTGATCGCGGCGTCCAGCGGCAGCGCGCGGTTGCGCGCGATCGCCTGGTTCATGACGTCGATATGGTGGTGCAGGGCGGCGTGGATGGCGTTGTCGCCCTCCTGGTAGGTCGCGAGCGCCGCCTGCACTTCCCACAGCACGTCGTCACGGATGTGGTCCATGAAGGCGTCGGCTTCGGCGTGGTTGTGCAGCGCCGTCTCGAGCAGCATCGCGCGGTCCAGCGCCGCCGCCTGCCGCTGCGTGCCCACGATTCCGAACGCCGCCAGCGACAGCGCCACCCCGACACTCATGCCACCGAGGCCCACCAGCACCTTGACGATCGAGAACGCCGGCCGCCGCGTGGCCGCGCCGTATTGCTGCCGAGCCCAACGCATGAACAAAGTATTGCCCTCCGATGCGCGCAGCATGGAGCGACAACGTTGATAAAGGTTTAGCTCCGCGCCGGCTCGGCGCGGGCGTCAGCCGGGATGCTGGATCATTGCCGCATCGCCTGCATGACGATCCGGTGGTCGTCCTCGTGCGCCAGGCCCGAGACCGCGATGGCGCCCACCACCTGCGCGCCGATGCGGACCGGCACGCCGCCGCCATGGTCGGCGAGGTCGAGGCCGCCGGTCGCCACATCGGCCAGCGTGCGGCCCTTGGCGCGCAAATCATGGTGCAGCCACAGCGACGAGTGACCGAACCGCGCCACCGCCGCGAGCTTGCGGTCGAGCCACAGGCGGTTGTTGTCGGACGTGCCGTCGAGTGCCGCCGAGAACAGCGTGCGCCCGGCGAGCACGATCCGGATCGCCAGCGCCCGGTCGGCGGCAAGCGCCACCAGACGGCGGCCGATCTTCCAGGCCTGCTCGAAATCGAAGCGGCGGAAGGTCAACGCCCGCTCCTCCGCCGCGATCTCGGCGGCGCGTTGCCGATGCTGCTCAGGTGTCACGCCAGCCTGGGTCACGCCAGCCTGGGTCACGCGAGGCGCAGGCCGCTGGCCGGGTCGAACAGCACGGCGCGCGCCAGGTCGAACGCGAACGGGATGCGGCTGCCCGGCTGCACCGGGGCGTCGGGCCGCATCCGCGCCATCACTTCGCGGCCCGCGGCGCGGGTCACGACATAGGTGTCGGCCCCGGCCGGCTGCACCACCTCGACCCGCGCCTCGACCTGCTCGACCATGGCCGAGTGCCGGTCGGCGCCGTCGACGTCGGTGATCGCCTCGGGCCGGATGCCGACGATGACCTCCTGTCCCGGTTGCAGCGCGGTCTCGCGCACCGCGGGCGGGATGCGCAGGGTGATCGGCCCCTCGCCATCGCGCGCCAGCGACAGCACCGCCACCCCGTTCTGCCGCTCGACGCGCGCCGGCAGCAGGTTCATCGCGGGCGAGCCCATGAAGTCGGCCACGAACAGGTTGTCGGGCCGGTTGTAGATGTCGGCGGGGCTGCCGACCTGTTGCAGCGCGCCGTCGCGCAGCACCGCGATCTTGGTCGCCAAGGTCATCGCCTCGATCTGGTCGTGGGTGACGTAGACGATGGTCTTGCCGGTGGTCTGGTGCAGCTTCTTGATCTCGGTGCGCATGTCGACGCGCAATTTGGCGTCGAGGTTGGACAGCGGCTCGTCGAACAGGAACACCAGCGGGTCGCGCACCAAGGCGCGCCCCATCGCCACGCGCTGCCGCTGCCCGCCGGAGAGCTGCCCGGGCTTGCGCGCCAGCAGGTGCCCCATCTGCAAGGTGGCCGCGACCCGCTGCACCGCGGCGTCGCGTTCGGGCTTGGCCACGCCGCGCATCTCCATGCCGAAGGCGATGTTCTGCGCCACCGTCATGTTCGGGTAGAGCGCGTAGGACTGGAACACCATGGCGATGTCGCGCTGCGACGGGCGCAGTGCGGTCACGGTGCGGCCGTCGATGCGGATGTCGCCGGAGCTGATCGTCTCCAGCCCGGCGATTGCGTTCAGCAAGGTGGACTTGCCGCAGCCGGC
>CAXTVL010000145.1:3383-6806 GCA_964247515.1 uncultured Acetobacteraceae bacterium
GCACCAGGAAGCCGCCGCGCTCGACGTCGAGGTCGATGCCCTTCAGCACGTCCAGCGCGCCGAACCGTTTCTTGAGGCCCTTGATCTCCAGGAACGGCACGCCGGTCATCCTTTCACGGCGCCCGCCATCAGCCCGCGCACGAAGTAGCGCCCGGCGACGACGTAGACGAACAAGGTGGGGGCGGCGGCGATGATCGCCGCCGCCATGTCGACGTTGTATTCCTTCACCCCGGTCGAGGTGTTGACCAGGTTGTTGAGCGCCACCGTCATCGGCACGCCGTCGCCGGAGGTGAAGCTGGCGCCGAACAGGAAGTCGTTCCAGATGTTGGTGAACTGGAAGATCACCGAGACGATGATGATCGGCCCCGACATCGGCAGCAGGATGCGGCGGAAGATCTGGAAGAACCCGGCGCCGTCGATCTGCGCGGCGCGCACCAGCTCGGTCGGGAACGCCTCGTAGAAGTTACGGAAGAACAGCGTGGTGAAGCCCAGCCCGTAGACGATGTGGACCAGGATCAGGCCCAGGATCGAATTGCCGAGTCCAGCGGCGCCCAGCACCCGCGCCACCGGGATCAGCACCGCCTGGAACGGGATGAAGCAGGCGAACAGCATCAGCGCGAACACGAGCTTGTGGCCGGGGAAGCGCCACTTGGTCAGCACATAGCCGTTGAGCGCGCCGAGGACGGTCGAGACCGCGACCGCCGGCACCACCATGGCGACCGAGTTGCCGAGGTAGCCCTTGATGCCCTGGCAGGTGAGGCCGATGCACGCCGACCCCCAGGCGGCGAGCCAGGGGGCGACGGTGGGCGAGAGCGGCAGCGCCAAGACGTTGCCGTCGCGGATCTCGTCGAGCGACTTGAACGACGTCACCAGCATGACGAACAGCGGCAGCAGGAACACCACGGCGAAACCCAGCAACAGCGCGTAGATGACGACGCCGGTGACGCGCCCGCCGCCCATCGGCCGCGGCGCCGCCATGGTCGCCATCAGTGGCGCTCCCGCAGCTCGGAATACAGGTACGGCACGATGATCGCGGCGATGGTCATCAGCATGATGACGGCACTCGCCGCCCCCACCGACATCTGGTTGCGGCTGAAGGTGTAGGAATACATGAAGGTGGACGGCAGCTCGGTGGCGTTGCCGGGGCCGCCGCCGGTGAGCGCCACCACCAGGTCGTACGACTTGATCGCCATGTGCGCCAGCACGATGAACGCCGAGAGGAACACCGGGCGCAGGATCGGGATCACGATGCGCCGGTAGGTGGCCCAGCCCGAGGCGCCGTCGATCTGCGCCGCCTTGAGGATTTCCCCGTCGATGCCGCGCAGGCCGGCCAGGAACATCGCCATGCAGAACCCGGTCGCCTGCCAGGCGCCGGCGATCACCACGGTGTAGATCGCCATGTCCGGGTTCACCAGCCAGTCGAAGTGGAACGAGGTCCAGCCCCAGACGTGCATCGTCCGCTCGATGCCCAATCCGGGGTTGAGGAACCACTTCCAGGCGGTGCCGGTGACGATGAACGAGATCGCCATCGGATACAGGTAGATGGTGCGCAGCGCCCCCTCGGCGCGGATGCGCTGGTCGAGCAGGATCGCCAGCAGCAGGCCGAGCGCCACGCAGATCAAGACGTACAGGATGCCGAACAGCGCGATGTTGTGCAGCGCCATGGTCCAGCTCGGCTGCAGGAACAGCTTGCGGTAGCTGCTGAACCCGGTCAGCGCGTAGCTCGGCATCATCCGGCTGCCGGTGAAGGACAAGTACACCGTCCACAGGATGAAGCCGTAGACGAACAGCAGGATGACCGCGAACGACGGCGCCAGCACCAGGCGCGGCAGCCAGTCCTGCAGCGCGTCGAGCGGGCGGGCGCGTTCGCGCGGGATGGCCTGCGGATCGATGGTGGTGGTCGACATCGGCAACCTCTGAGGAGAGTCACGCGGCCGAGAGTGCGCCCGGCCGCGCCGCCACGCTACTTCGCCGCGTCGATCGCCTTGGGCAGTTCGGCCGCCGCCTGGTCGGCGGTGCTCTGGCCGTTGAACAGCTTGGTCACGACGTCGGCGATGGCGCCCTCCACCGCGTCGGGCACGCCGTAGCCCTGCGCCTCGGAGCCGAACAACTGGTTCGAGGCGATCGCCTGCTTGAGGTCGGCCATGCCCTTCTTGCCGCAGGCGTCGAACGCCGCGTCCGAGACGTCGGTGCGCGCCGGCACCGAACCCTTGATGACGTTGAACGCCGACTGGAACGCCGGGTCCTCGATCGCGGTCGCCATCTCGACCTGGCCCGGTTGCAGCCCCGAGCCATGCTTGAAGAACACGAACTGGTCGGCGTTGAAGGTCACGGTCCCCTGGGTGCCGGGGAAGCGGAAGCACAGGAAGTCGGTGCCCGGCTGCTTGTGCGCGTTGACGAACTCGCCCTTCGCCCAGTCGCCCATCACCTGCATCAGCGCGTCGCCCTTGATCACCATGGCGGTGGCGAGGTTCCAGTCGCGCCCGGGGAAGTTGGGGTCGACATAGGTGCGCAGCTTGGCCATGCGCTCGAACGCGGTCTTCATGGTGGGCGAGGACAACGCGGCCGGGTCGAGGTCGAGGAACGCCTTCTTGTAGAATTCGGGGCCGCCGGTGCTCAGCACCACGCTCTCGAACATGGTGTTCTCCTGCCAGGCCTGGCCGCCTTGCGCCAGCGGCACGATCCCGGCCGCCTTCGCCTTGTCGAACAGCGCGACGAGTTCGTCGAAGTTGGTCGGCGGCTGCGCGCCGAGCTTGTCCATCGCCGCCTTGTTGACCCAGATCCAGTTGGTCGAGTGGACGTTGACCGGGGCCGCGATCCACTTGCCGTCATGCACCGCGAACGCCTGGATCGGCTTCGGGATGGCGGCGTTCCAGTTGTTCTTGTCGGCGATCGAGGACAGATCGGCCAGCACGCCCTGCTGGGCGAAATCGGTGATGGTGTAGCCCAGCATCTGCGAGGCGTCGGGCGGGTTGCCGGAGGTCAGCCGCGCCTTGAGCGTGGTCATCGCGGCCGAGCCGCCGCCGCCCGCCACCGGCGCGTCGTGCCAGGAAACCCCCTCGCCGGTCAGCTTCTGCTTCAGCACGCCGAGGCCGGCCGCCTCGCCGCCCGAGGTCCACCAGTGCAGCACCTCGAGGTTGTCGGCGGCGCGCGCCGGGCTGGCGACTTGGCCCGCGACCAGGATCGCCGCCGCGAGTGCGGTGCTGCCCAACAGCTTCTTGAACATAAGTTTCCCCACAAGTCGATTGGCCGCACCCATCATTGCGTGCGGGCTTGCACCCACTCGATACCGTTTGCCGGACAAAAGGGCAATTGGGCTTTGGGCTGGGAACAAGCAATTAAGTACAATATGCAAATTATTATGAAATCGTCATGGCCGGGCTTGACCCACGGCTGTCCGGTTCCCGTGACTTGCCCCCCACC
>CAXTVL010000146.1:0-6775 GCA_964247515.1 uncultured Acetobacteraceae bacterium
ACACGCGGCAGGCGGCGGCCGCGTTGCGGCGGCTGGCGGCGATCCGGCGCGGCTCCGATTCCGGCCTGCCCGGCCCGCTGGCGACGCTGGAAGCCGCGGCGCTGCTGTCGCATGGCGAGCCGGCGCGGGCCAGCGCCACCTTGCGCGAGTGCATCGAGGCCGGGCGCGACGATTTCTGGACCTGGTACAACCTTGCGGTGGTGCGGCGTGAGCTGCGGGATTGGGACGGCAGCTTCGTGGCGACCCGGCGGGCGCACGCGCTGGCCGGCTGGCCCGAGAGCGAGGCGCGTGGCTACGCGCTGACCCACGACTATTTCAGCAGCAACATCCCCAACTGGACGTCCTGGTTTGGCGACCACATCCGCGCCGCCCCGATCGCCTGCCTGGAGATCGGCAGTTGGCAGGGCGGGTCGAGCTGCTGGCTGCTCGACCGGGTGGTCGGGCCGCGCGGCGGCCGGCTCACCTGCATCGACCAGTTCGAGGGCAGTTCGGAACACGCCGCGTTCCTGCCCGGCCTCACCGTCGCGCTCGGCACGCCGTTGCAGACATTGTTCGACGCCAACATCGCCCGCACCGGCCTCGCGGCCCTGGTGCGCAAGCTGGTCGGCCGGTCGCAAGGCGTGCTGCCGAGATTGTACGGGGAAAAGTTCGATTTCATCTATATCGACGGCGCGCACGAGGCGAAATACGTGATCCAGGACGCCATACTGTGCTGGCCGCTGTTGCCGGCGGGCGGCTTCATGCTGTTCGACGACCTGCCGTTCACCTTTCCCGGCCATCCAAACCAGGACACTGCCCGCGCGGTCGATTTTTTCCTGTCGGTATTCGACGATGAAATCGAAATCATTGCCCGCGAGCGGCAGTTGTTGTTGCGACGGCGGCCTTGCTGATCCGCTGCACCGCCGCATTTCGGTTTGCAACCCGGGATGCGCGTGGTAGTCGACCCGGCATCCGCGCGGGCGGGCATGGAGACAGTCCTAAGGCGGGCTGTTCCGCAGGCGATTGTTAGGACATTTTCCGACAATCGTCGGCATACTGAAGTAGGCCGCGCCGTGCCACGGCGTCGCGGCAGGCGGTTCCGGGCCACATTGGCCCGGGTTTCGGACCGCCCTCGAAGGAGGCTGCCACCTTGAGCATGACCGACCAGACGCAATCGGGCTCCGACATCCCCGGCGAGACCGCAGGCACGCCGCGCTATGCGCTGGAGACCCGGCTGCTGGCGCTCGACGCGGTGGCGCGCTTTCACGGTATGGAGCTCGACCGCGACCTGCTGCGGGTGAACGGGGACGAGCTGCCGACTCCGGCGGCGCTGGTGAAGTGGGTGCGCGAGGCCGGGTTGTGGGCCAAGGCGGTGCATCTGCGCTGGGGCCAGTTGATGCGGCTCGAAGTCTCCTCGCCGGTGGTGCTGCTGCTGCGCGACGGCAGCGCCGCGCTGCTGAGCACGGTCGACGTGGCACGCAACGTGGTATGGCTGAAGGACCCGCGCGGCCCGTCGGGCGAGCTGCCGGTCGCGGTCGACGAGTTGCGGCTGTCCCAGGTCTGGGACGGCGAGGTGATGCTGATGCGCCCAGAGCGTGGCGTCAGCGAGGACGCCGCGCCGTTCACCGTCGGCTGGCTGTGGGGCCTGGTGCGCGTCGAGAAGAAGCTGATGCGCGACATCTTCTACGCGTCGGTGGCGCTGTCGATCCTGACGGTGCTGCCGCCGCTGGTGGTGATGCAGGTCATCGACAAGGTGCTGACCTACAAGAGCTATTCGACGCTGTTCATGATCTCCGGGCTGATCCTGGTGGCCCTGATCTACGAGGCGTTCCTGAGCTACGCCCGCCGGCAGATGACGCTGATCCTGGGCGCCAGGGTCGACGCCAAGCTCAGCCTGCACGTCTTCAAGCGGCTGCTGGGCCTGCCGCTCGACTATTTCGAGCGGGTGCAGGCCGGCGTCGTCACCCACCACATCATGCAGGTCAACAAGGTCCGCGAGTTCCTGAGCGGGCGGATGCTGACGCTGATGCTGGACCTCATCACCCTGCTGGTGCTGCTGCCGATCCTGTTCCTCTTGCAGCCGACGCTGACCTGGATGGTGATCCTGTGCGGCGGCATCATCGCCGTCATCCTGATGTGCTTCCTGGGTCCGATCAGCCGCGCCGTCGGTCGCTACATCGCCGCCGAGACGCAGAAGGGCAGCGTGCTGATCGAGAGCATCCACGGCATCCGCACCGTGAAGTCGCTGGCGCTCGAGCCGCAGCAGCGCGAGCTGTGGGACCGGCGCACCGCCGACGCCACCCGGCTCAAGATGGAGGCCGGCAACCTGGCCAACTGGCCGCAGACGCTGGTGGTGCCGGTCGAGGGCTTCATGATCCGCGGCGTGCTGCTGGTCGGCGCCTACCTGGCGCTCCAGCCGGGCAGCGACATCAACCCCGGCTCGCTGATCGCCTTCATGATGCTGTCGGGGCGCGTGGGCCAGCCGCTGTCGGGCCTGGCGCGCATCATGGAGGACTTCCAGGAGGTGCGGGTGTCGATCGGCCTCGCCGCCTCGGTGTTGAACCAGAAGCCGGAATCGATCAACCCGGGCGCCGGCCTGCGGCCGAAGTTCGAGGGCGCCGTCTCGTTCAGCAAGGTCAACTACAGCTATCCGGGCTCCAAGACCAAGGCGCTCGACGACGTGACGTTCGAGGTGCCGGCCGGCACCATGCTGGGCCTGGTCGGGCGCAGCGGCTCGGGCAAGTCGACCGTGACCCGGCTGCTGCAAGGGATCACCCGCGACTACGACGGCTTCGTGAAGCTCGACGGCAACGACCTGCGCGAGATCAACCTGGGCCACATGCGGCGCAGCTTCGGCGTCGTGCTGCAGGAGAACTTCCTGTTCCGCGGCACCATCCGCGAGAACATCCTGGCCGGCCGCCCCGGCCTCACCCTGACCGACGCGGTGCGGGCGGCGCGGCTCGCGGGCGCCGAGGAATTCGTCGAGCGGATGCCGAACGGCTACGAGACCTGGATCGAGGAGGGCTCGCCCAACCTGTCCGGCGGCCAACGGCAGCGCCTCGCCATCGCGCGCGCCCTGATCCACGACCCACGCCTGCTGATCCTGGACGAGGCGACCAGCGCGCTCGATCCGGAGAGCGAGGCGCTGGTCAACGCCAACTTGCAGCGCATCGCCAAGAACCGCACGATGGTCATCGTCTCGCACCGGCTGTCCTCGCTCACCGACTGCGATCAGATCATGGTGCTGGACCGCGGCGCGGTGATGGACATGGCGCCGCACAACGTCCTCGTCGAGCGCTGCGCCATCTACCGCGCGCTGTGGCTGCAACAGAACCGCCACCTGGAGACCGGGGGGATGCCGCGCGGCGGCACCCCGGCCCAGGTCATCGCCCAAGCCGACTAGACCAGCGCCGCGACAGGACCCGCCAGCATGGCAAAGAACGCCCTCGCCACCATCACCCCCAACCGTCGCGCGATGGCCAAGGCGCACGCCAGCCATACCGACATCGCGATCCTGGAGTTCCAGTCGCCGACCGCGGCCCTGATCGCCGAGCCGGTGCCATGGAGCTCACGTCTCACGGTCTGGGCGATCACCACGCTGGTGCTGGTCAACATCGTCGTGCTGGCGGTGGTCAAGGTCGACCGCGTCGTGGTCGCTCCCGGCCGGTTGCAGTCGCAGGTGCCGGACCTCGTGGTGCAGCCGCTCGAGACCTCGATCGTGCGCATGGTCAACGTCACCGAAGGGCAGATCGTCCATAAGGGCGACCTGCTGGCGCGGCTCGACCCGACCTTCGCCGCCGGTGACGACAAGAGCACGGCGGCGCAGCAGTCCAGCCTCACCGCCGAGGTGGCGCGGTTGCGCGCCGAGCTGGCCAACCGTACCTACCAGTCCGACGGCAGCAGCTATGGGCAGATGCAGGAGATGATGTTCCAGCAGCGCCAGGACCAGTTGCACTTCCACATGCAGAACTACGCCGAGAAGATCGCAAGCCTGAAATCCAAGGTCGACCAAGCCAACGCGGCGGTGGAATCGGCGCGCTCGCGGCTGCCCGGCCTGCAATCGGTCGAGGCCAAGCGGCGCGAGCTGGAGCGGCTCAAGGTCGGCAGCCAGCTCAACACCCTGGCCGCCGCCGACGCCACGCTGCAGATGCGGGCGCAGTTGGCCGACGCGCAGAACGCCCGCGCCGCGGCGCAGCGCGACCTGCTGGCGATGACCGCCGAGGCGCAGGACTACGTCCACCAGAACCGCGCCGAGACCTACCAGCAACTGACCACGCAGGAGCGACTGCTGTCCGACATGGGCGGGCAGGCCACCAAGAACCAGCTCCGCCACGAGCTCGTCGAGTTGCGGGCGCAGCAGGACGCGATCGTGCTGAGTGTCGCGCGGGTGTCGCCCGGCACGGTGATGCAGGGTGGTGACGAGCTGATCCGACTGGTGCCGATCGACAGCCCGTTGGAGATCGTGGCGTCGATCCCGGCCTCCGAATCGGGCTTCGTGCATGTCGGCGACAACGTCAGCATCAAGTTCAACACCCTGCCGTACCAGCATTACGGCATGGCGAAGGGCACCGTGGTCACGGTGAGCCCGGACAGCTTCCGCCAGCCGAACCAGCAGGAGCAGTTGAGCCGCCCCGATATCGCCGCCGCCTCGGCCGGCAACTCGCCCAACGGCAGCGAGGTCTACTATCGCGCCCGCATCTCGATCAGCGAGTTGCAGTTGCGCAACCTGCCGACCGGGTTCCGGCTGGTCCCGGGGATGCCCACCACCGACGATGTCGAGGTCGGCAAGCGCAGCGTGCTGACCTACATGCTCTCGCGCGTAATCCCGATCGCGACCGAGGGGATGCGTGAACCGTAACGCGAGGCGCATCTGCGGTGGCTACGGTGTTTGGCCGGCTCGCTGAGTCGCTGACCTCGCCCGCCGCGGCGTTGCGCAAGGCGCGTCGTCTGGTGGACGAGGGCAAGCGGGCGGAGGCGTTCCCGATGCTGGCCCGTGCCGCCGCGGGCGGGATCGCCGAGGCCGAGTACTGGGTCGGGCGCTGCTACCTGGACAGCTCGGGCGTGCCGCCCAGCCCGACCGAGGCGGCGCGCTGGCTCGAACGCGCGGCCAAGAGCGGCTATGTCGAGGCGCAGACCCTGCTTGCCGCGCTGTATTTGCAGGGTATCGCGACGCCCGACGGCATCGGTCCGTCGCTGGTGCCGGGAGCGGGCTCGGCGATGTTCGCGCAACAGGGGACGGGCAAGCCCAACTTCGACCGCGCGGCGTTCTGGGCGCGCAAGGCGGCCGACTCCGGGTCGGGCGAGGGCCAGGCGCTGTTCGGCTACCTGTTGACCTCTGGCCCGGAGTCGCTGCGTGACCTTCCGGCGGCGACCGAGCTGTATCGCCGGTCGGCCGCGGCCAACTGCCCGCAGGGACATCTGGGATACGCGCTGGCGCTGCTGCGCGACGCCAAGGCGCCGGAGGACTACGCGGCACCGGCGGCGCAGTTGATGCCGGCGGCGGCGTCCGGGCTGGGCACGGCGGAATACCTGCTGGGCGTGCTGCACGAACAAGGGTTGGGCGTCGAGCGCGACCTCGGACGTGCCACGAGGCTCTACGGCGAGTCGGCCAAGAAGGGCGTGCGCTCGGGCCAGGCGCGCTACGGCCTGGCGCTGCTGCAGGGACAGGGCATCGAGCGCGACCTGACCGAGGGAGAGTCCTGGCTACGCCGGGCGGCGTTGCAGGGCGATGCCGAGGCGGCGGCGCTGGTCGGCGACCTGTACGCGCGCGGCGGCGAGTTGCCGCCCAACCACACCGAGGCGGCGATGTGGTTCCGCCGCGCCGCCGAGGCCGGGCACAAGACCGCGGCGCGGGCGCTGGGCCTGCTCTATCTCACTGGCGCCGGGGTGCCGCGCGACGCGGCCGAGGCGGCGCGCTGGTTCCGCATCTCGGCCGAGGCGGGCGACCAGCAGGCGCAGCACGACCTCGCGACACTGGTGCTGCAGGGCAAGGCCGACCCGGAGCACTCGATCCGCATCCGCGAGTGGTTCGAGCAGGCGGCCACCGCCGGCGACCTGGTGGCGGCGTACAATTACGGCATCTGCCTGGCCGAGGGGGTCGGCGTGGCGCGCGACGACGCGCAGGCGGCGCACTGGCTGCGGCGCGCCGCCGAGGGCGTGGTCAACGCGCAGTACTGGTATGGCCGGATGCTGATCGAGGGGCGCGGCATCGCGCAGAACCTGGAGGAGGGTCGTGCCTGGATGAACCGCGCCGCCAGCCTCGGGATGCTCGACGCCCAGGTCGCGATGGCGGAGATGCTGGTCAACGGGCGTGGTGGGCCCAAGGACCACGCGACCGCGCTGCAACTGTTCCAGGCGGCGGCGACCAACGGCCATGTCGGCGCGATGTTCGCGCTGGGCGCGCTGCTCGGCGGCGGCCATGACGTGCCGTGGGACCGGCCCACGGCGCAGACCTGGTTCCGCGCCGCCGCCGAGCGCAGCCACCCGCACGCACAGATGATGCTCGGCCGCTACCTGGCGCGCGGCCTGGGCGGCGAGACCAACCCGGACGAGGCGCGGCTGTGGCTGCAGAAGGCCGTGGCGCAGGGCCTCGCCGAGGCGCAGGCCGACCTCGACGCCTTGCCGCCGCGTGCCTCGGCGGCACCGGGCCCGGCCTCGTCGCTCACCGCCGACACGCTCGTCCGCTGACCCAGGCGGAGGCGGAGGGCGGGCACGCGCAGGCGGCGCTCCGGCGCGGGCAGGACGCCATGGAGGCGGGTCGGTTCGCCGAGGCGGTGGCGTGGTTGCGCCGGGCGCG
>CAXTVL010000147.1:0-557 GCA_964247515.1 uncultured Acetobacteraceae bacterium
TCCGCACCGGCGACCCGTCGGCGGAGCCGGCGCTGGTCAGCGGCGGCTACCTCGCACAGCAACGGGCTGGGCTGCGACGGATGCTGCGGCGACCGCGACACAGCTTGGCGCCGAACTGATGCGCTGCCGGCAACCGTGGCCTGTGCCGTGCCGGCATGACTGGACCTGCGCGAGCGGCACCGGTCCACGACGACGCGCCGCTGTTTGTGGGGGCTGTCCGCAGCGGCCTTGGCCATAACCCTCTCCGCCGAGGCCTGTACAGACCCCTGGGGCGCAGACGGGCCTACAGCAACCAGGAGACCCCGTCGGCCGCGAACCGGAGCGCGCGGCAGTTCGTCGCGGCGTGTGACCGGGTTGTTCCTTCCCGAACGCCGACGGCCGGGCTTCGTCCCCAAGACCGGTCAGAGGGCCGACCGTCCCAATCGCCCGATTGCCAAAGCCGTGACGCTGGTGTGTGTTGCCCATGCAATCACGGGGAGGCAGCCATGCTTCGCAGGACCATCATCGCCGCCGCGGCGGGGGGGGGGGGGGCGCCCCCCCCCCCCCCCCCCCCCCCC
>CAXTVL010000147.1:567-6703 GCA_964247515.1 uncultured Acetobacteraceae bacterium
CCCATCCAATCCCGGGCCGCCCGCCTTGCTTCCCCGCCCCACCAGCCCCGCCGCGGCGGCGGCCGCCATCGCCGCCGTCGCGCCTGCCGCTCAGGCGCAGGACAAAACACTCAAGTTCGGCGCCGCCGCCGAACCATACCCGCCGTTCACGACGCAGGACGCCTCGGGCAAGTGGGTCGGCTTCGAGGTCGACCTGATGAACGCCGTGTGCGCCGCCGAGAACCTGAAATGCGAGATGGTCGGCACCGCCTGGGACGGCATCATCCCGGCGCTGAACGCCAACAAGATCGACGTCATCTGGTCGTCGATGTCGATCACCGCCGAGCGCCAGAAGGCGATCGCCTTCACCGACCACTACTACAACACGCCCGCCGAAATCATCGCGCTGAAGTCGACGCCGCTGAAGCTCACGCTCACCGACGACGCGGCGCTGAAGGGCAAGATCGTCGGCGTGCAGACCTCGACCATCCATGCCAACTTCGTGCAGAAGCATTTCGGCGACTTGGTCACGATGAAGACCTACGACACCCAGGACAACGCCAACGCCGATCTGGTGGCCGGGCGGGTCGACGCGGTGATGGCGGATTCGGTGACGCTCGACGACTTCCTGAAGAGCGACCAGGGCCGCGAATGCGAGGTGAAGCTGCTGATCCCAGCCGATTTCGACCGCGCCACGATGGGCGACGGCGTGGGCGGCGGCGTGCGCAAGTCGGACACCGCGTTGCGCGAGAAGCTGAACGACGGGATCAAGAAGATCAGGGCCGACGGCACTTACGCCAGCATCGAGAAGAAATACTTCAAGGTCGACGTGTTCGGTAGCTGACCCGCGATTCGGCGACGGCGCGGTCGGGTCGGGAGCGACGCGCCGCCGCCGTCACGCGGGACGACGATCGACCAGCGACATGGCAGATCGCACGGCAGGTGGCGGAGGGGGGACATTGCGACGGGCAATCCTACGGCAACGGGCAGGCTGGCCGGAAAAGTTTGCGTGATCGCCGGCGCGGCCGGATCGATGTCATCTACAACAATGCGGGCATGGTGGACCCTGCCGACAGTTCGGCTCTGGAGACCACGGTCGAGACCTGGGATCGCGTTCTCGCCGCCAATCTCACGACAGCCTGGCTATGCTGCAAGCACGGCATTCCTTACTTGCTGCGCAACGATCCGCAAGGCGGGTCGGTCATCAACACGGCATCGTTCCTGGCCGGGATGGGTGCAGCTTCGGCCCAGATGGCGTATTCCGCCGCCAAGGCCGCCGTGGCGCAGCTCTCTCGCGACCTCGGCACCCACCTGGCGCGCCGAGGCGTGCGCGTGAACGCCTTGTCGCTCGGTCCCATCGCCACGCCGCAATTGAACGCGCTGTTCGCCGAGGCGGGCGAGGAGCAGGCGCGCCGCCGCTTCGCGCACATGCCGATGGGCCGATTCGGGTCGGTCGAAGAACTCGCGGGAACCGTCGCCTACTTGGCGAGCGGCGATTCGGGTTTCGTCACCGCGTCCGTCTTCCCGATCAACGGTGGTATTCCGGAGGCGTTCACGGTTCCCCTGTGAGCGTCGCGCCGCGTCGGCGAGTTGCCGTCTCGACGCGTTCAATCCTTGGGCCGCGCCCGCACGACCAGCCCGCGCCCACGCCCCAGCCGGCGCTCGATGGCCGCGAACGCCTGGGTGATGCAGACGGTGAGCAGGATGTAGATGGCGGCGGCGCTGAGCAGCGGCTCGTAGACCCGCAGGCTCTGCGCGCGGGCGAAGTTGGCCTGGCCCATCATGTCGAGCACGGTCACGGTCGAGGCCAGTGCGGTCGATTTCAGCAGCAGGATGGTCTCGCCGGCCAGCGCCGGCAGGCAGCTCTGCACCGCGCGCGGCAGCACGATCAGCCAGGTCACGTGCCGCCCGCGCAGGCCCAGCGAGCGCGCCGCCTCGACTTCGCCCGCCGGGACCGCTGCGATGGCGCCGCGCAGGATCTCGCCGGTGTAGGCGCCGGTGCTGACGCCCAAGGCGATCACCGCGTACCAGAACCCGTCGCGCAAGTAGCTCCACAGAAAGCTCTGGCGGATCGCCGGGCTGTGCGAGAACACGCTGCCGAGGCCGTAGTAGAACAGGTAGATCTGCACCAGGAGCGGCGTGCCGCGGATGATTTGGATGTAGGCCCAGCTCGGCGCCCGCAACGCGCGCCGGGGCGAGACCCGCGCGAGCGCAGTGCCCACCGCGAGCGCGTTGCCGATGACCCAGGACAGCGTCAGCAACTCGATCGTGACCAGCGTGCCGTCGAGCAGCCGGGGCAGCAGTTGCAGCAGGTAGTCACCCGACATCAGGCGCGCGCCTGGCCGCGCTCGGTCATCCGGGTGAGCCGGCCGATCGCCAGGTTGGACAGCGCGGTCAGCACCAGGAACAGCCCCGCCGTGACGAGGAAGAAGAAGAAGTATTCCTTGGTCGCCGCCGCCGCCTGCTTGCCGGTGAACAGCAGCTCGCTGAAGCCCACCACGCTGATCAGCGAGCTGTCCTTCAGGATCGCCAGCCACAGATTGCCCATGCCGGGCAGCGCGAAGCGCAGCGCCAGCGGCAGGACCAGCAGCCGGAACCGCTGCGCCGGCCGCAGCGCCAGCGCGCGCCCGGCCTCGGACACGCCGCGCGGCACCGACAGGATGGCGCCACGGAACACCTCGGTCAGGTAGGCGCCCTGCACGAACCCGAGCGTGGCGACCGCGGCGGCGAAGGCGTTGACGCTGATCGCCTCACCGAGCCCGACCTGGCGCAGCAGCGATTCCAGCGCCGCGGTGCCGGTGTAATAGAGCAGGATGATGAGCAGCAACTCGGGCACCGCGCGCACCAGCGTGGTGTAGAGGTTGCCCAGCACTTCGAGCGGCAGGCGCCGCGACAGCTTGGCCCAGACGCCCAGCAACCCGAAGACGATGCCGACCGCGTAACCGCAGACCGAGATCTCCACCGTGAGCGCCATCCCTGCCACGAAGCGCGGGCCCCAGCCGCCGACGCCGAAGCCGAGCAGTTGCAGGTAGCTCAGATGGGAGGTCAGGGATCGTGCTCCGGCGACGGTGGGCGGCAGCAAAGCACGTTTCGTGCCGAGCGCCACCGGTTTTGGTGTGCAACGAGCGCCGGGCACCGACCGGCAGGCGCGGCCGGCGATTATGCCGTCGTTAGGATACCCACCGTAGGATCGGCCGGGTGGCGTTCACCGGCATCATCGTCGCGGTGTCGAGGCTGCGCCTGCGCGCGCAGCTTGCCGCCTCGTGAGCGGCGCCAGCGAAGAATTCGCAAGACGCTATGGCTAAGTCGAGAAAAGGCCGGGTGCGATGCTGTGTTGTCAAGGCTGCGGGCATCAACTGCATGATTCCGCGCTCTCCTGTCCGTCTTGCGGCACCCCGAACCGCACCGGGCGTCTCCCCTGCGGCACGGACGGCTATTTCGGCCGTAACGGCAGGATTTCCCGCACGGTGTACTGGCTGCAGTATATCGTGCCGATCTACGCCGTCTCGTTCCTGGCCGCCATTGTCGATGCAGCGGCCAACGCTGGAGGCGTGCTGAGCGGATCGGTCGGGCTCGTCCTCCTCGTGCCGCAACTCGCGTCCTGCGTCCGGCGGCTGCACGACCGCAACCGTTCAGGGTGGTGCGTCCTGCTGGGTCTCATCCCGGTCGTGGGCTGGTCGTGGCTCTTCATCGAAGCGGGCTTCGTCCGGGGAACGCACGGCCGCAACCGCTTCGGTCCCGACCCGCTGGCGGAGCAGGATTGCCCTTTCGCGGGCAACGTGGCCTGGCGGTAGTTCAAGCCAGGTCGCGGCGCATCAGCACGACCGACGGCTTGCCACGCCGCTCGATCGTCTCCACCCGGCGCCAGCCGGCGCGCGCGTACACCCTCTCGGCGGTGTTGGTGTAGAGCCACAGCGTCGCGACCGAGGCCGACCTGGCCGCCGCCTCCACCGCCTCGACCAGGACGCCGGCGTGGCCCCTGCGCCGCGCCTCGGGGATGACGGTGACGCTGGCCAGCCACGGCGTCAGCTTCGGACGCTCCTCCAAATCCTCGGCGGTGAGGCTCGCGGTGCCGACCGGCACCTCGTCCACCAGCAGCACGAAGCATTGCGGCGGCCCCAGCGGGGACGTCGAGCCTGCCACGTCGTCGCGGGTCTGGCGCAGCGTGCGCGCGTCCTCCCGCCCGAACTCGCGCCACCGCCAGCCGGCCACGATGGCGACCAAGTCGGGCCGTTCGGCGATGGTGACGACGCGGCGATCCGGCAACGCGGAGCCCTATTCCGGCGCCAGCCAGGCCGGCGGGGCCAGCCCCTTCTCGCGCAGGAACGCCGGGTTGAACAGCTTGCTCTGGTAGCGCGCCCCGCTGTCGCACAGGATGGTGACGATGGTGTGCCCGGGCCCCATCTCGCGCGCGACGCGGATCGCGGCGGCGACGTTGATGCCGGCCGAGCCGCCGACCGACATGCCCTCGTGCAGCAACAAATCGTAGACCTGCTCCAGCGCCTCGCCGTCGGGGATGCGCACCGCGTCGTCGATCACCGCCCCGTCGAGGTTGCCGGGCACCCGCGACTGGCCGATGCCCTCGGTGATCGAGCTGCCGGTCACGGCGAGGTCGCCCGACTTGACCCAGCCATACAGCGCGCTGCCGTCGCAGTCGGCCAACACGACGCGTACCGCGGGGTTGCGCTGCTTCAACGCCATCGACACCCCGGCCAGCGTGCCGCCGGTGCCGCAGGCGCAGGTGAACGCGTCGACCCGCCCCGCGGTCTGGTGCCAGATCTCGGGGCCGGTGGTGGCGCGGTGGCCCTCGCGGTTGGCATGGTTGTCGAACTGGTTGGCCCACACGGCACCCAACTCCTCCGCCAGGCGCTGTGAGACGTGGACGTAGTTGCCGGGGTCGCGGAACGGCTTGGCCGGGACCAGGCGCAAATCGGCGCCGATCATGCGCAGGAAGTCGATCTTCTCGGCACTCTGGGTCTCCGGCACCACGATCACGCTGCGGTAGCCACGCGCGTTGCCGACCAGGGTGATGCCGATGCCGGTGTTGCCGGCGGTGCCCTCGACGATGGTGCCGCCGGGCTTGAGCGCGCCGCGCCGTTCGGCGTCCTGGACGATGGCGAGCGCCGCGCGGTCCTTGACCGAACCGCCGGGATTCATGAACTCGGCCTTGCCCAGGATGGTGCAGCCGGTCGCCTCCGAGGCGCGCCGCAGCCGGATCAGCGGCGTGTTGCCGATGGCGGCGGCGAGGTCTTCGGCGACCGGCGGCGCCACGGTCGCGTGCGGCGGCGTGCGGCCGCCGGCAGGCTGGCTGGCGGGCGGCTGGGTGTCGGGGCTCATGGTCGGTCCTCCGCCGGTTGTGCCACTATGGGCCCATTGTAACTCAGGGAGCGCCGCATGGTTGAGAACGTCACCCCCACCGCCGCGATGCAGGCGCTGCGCGAGCAGCCCCAGGCGCAACTGGTCGACGTGCGCACCGACGCCGAATGGACCTATGTCGGCGTGCCGGACCTGTCCGCCTCGGGCAAGCGGCCTGTGCTGATCCCCTGGCAGGTGTTCCCCTCGATGCAGGTCAACCAGGCGTTCATGGACACGCTGCGCCGGGCCGGCGCCACTCCCGACATGGCGTTGTACTTCCTCTGCCGCAGCGGCGCCCGCAGCACGGCCGCGGCGCAGGCGGCGCTCGCCGCCGGGTTCCCGCACGCCTACAACATCGCCGACGGCTTCGAGGGGCCGCCCGACCAGGACGGCCATCGCGGCACCGTCGCCGGCTGGAAGGCCGAGGGATTGCCCTGGCAGCAGCGTTAACGCCTCGCCTCAACGATCGAAGGCGACCCGCAACACCGCGAACCACGGGTAGCGGCCATCGACGACGCTGCCGTCCGGGCGCGCCAGCAGCCCGGCTTCGGTGACGGGCACGTGCTTCATCGTCACCGCGTCGTCGACGTTGCCGCCCACCACGTCGAGGCGGCCGGGGGCGGCGCCCACCACGATGTCGCAATGCGCGGGATAGCTGCCGGCCGGCAGGTCGGCGTAGCGCAATGGCCGCTGCGTGCGCGACATGCAGATCAGGTCGCCGAGCCGCGGCGCGGCGCTCTCCGGCGCAAGCGCGCTCACCGCCCAGGCCGGGCCGCCGGCGCGGGCCAGGTCGATGTAGGTG
>CAXTVL010000148.1:0-3907 GCA_964247515.1 uncultured Acetobacteraceae bacterium
TGGCGCCGAGCCGCGCCTTGTTCGGCGTGCCGTCGAGGTCGATCATGGCGTTGTCGAGCATGACCTGCTCCGACGCCTCCATGCCGGCCAAAGCCTCCAGGATCTCGCCCTCGACGTTGGCGACCGCCTTGAGCACGCCCTTGCCGCCGTAGCGCGCCTTGTCGCCGTCGCGCAACTCGACCGCCTCGTGCGCCCCGGTCGAGGCGCCGGACGGCACCGCGACGCGGCCCTCGGCCCCGCTCTCCAGCGTGACATCGACCTCGATGGTGGGGTTGCCGCGGCTGTCGAGGATCTCCCGGGCCGAGATGTCGGCGATGGCGCTCATGACAAGTTTTCCGCTCTTGTGACCGTTGGATGTTCGCGCATCTTCGCCAGCCGGTCGAACGCGGCGAGCCGCGCCACCAGCGCCGGCATCTCGCGCAGCGGCAGCATGGTCGCGCCGTCGCTCGGCGCGCGGTCGGGATCCGGGTGGCACTCGATGAACACCGCGGCGACCCCCACCGCCAGGGCCGCGCGCGCCAGCATCGGCGCGAACTCGCGCTGCCCGCCGGATGAGCCGCCCTGCCCGCCCGGCTGCTGCGTGCTGTGGGTGGCGTCGAACACCACCGGGTAGCCGGTGCGCGCCATGATCGGCAGTGCCCGCAAATCGCTCACCAGCGTGTTGTAGCCGAAGCTCGCCCCGCGCTCGCACAGCAGGATGCGCTTGTTGCCGGTACTGGCGACCTTGGCCGCGACATGCACCATGTCCCAGGGCGCCAGGAACTGCCCCTTCTTCACATGCACCGCCGCCCCGGTCTCGCCAGCCGCCACCAGCAGGTCGGTTTGCCGACACAGGAAGGCCGGGATTTGCAGAACGTCGACCGCCTCGGCGACCGTGGCGCACTGCTCCGGCGAATGCACGTCGGTCAGCGTCGGCATCCCGAACCGTGCGCGCACCGCGGCCAGGATGTCCAAGCCCGCCGCCATGCCGACGCCGCGCGCGGCGCCGGCGCTGGTGCGGTTCGCCTTGTCGAAGCTGCTCTTGTAGATGACCCGCACGCCGGTCGCGGCCTGGATGTCGGCCAGCGCCGCCGCCACTTCCATCGCCTGCGCCATGCCCTCGATCTGGCAGGGCCCCGCGATCAGCACGAAGGCCAGCGCGTTGCCCAACGCGATGTCGCGGATTCGCACGTCAGACAAGCCGGGCCTGCTTCACGGCGGCGGCGATGAAGCCGCGGAACAGCGGGTGCGGGTCGCGCGGCTTGGATTTCAGCTCGGGATGGTACTGCACGCCCACGAACCATGGATGGCCCGGCAGCTCCACGATCTCCGGCAAGATCCCGTCCGGAGACATGCCTGAGAAGCGCAGCCCGGCCAGCTCCAGCGTCTCACGGTAGCGCACGTTGACCTCCCAGCGGTGCCGGTGGCGCTCGTGGATCAGGGCGGCACCGCCATAGACGGCGCGCACGAGGCTGTCGCTTGCCAACGCCGCCGGGTAGGCGCCGAGCCGCATGGTGCCGCCGAGGTCGCCGCCGGCCTCGCGCCGCTCGACTTCGTTGCCCCGTGCCCATTCGGTGAGCAAGCCCACCACCGGCTCGTCGCACGGGCCGAACTCGGTGCTGCTGGCGTGAGGCAGGCCGGCCAAGTGCCGCGCCGCCTCGATCACCGCCATCTGCATCCCGAAGCAGATGCCGAGGAACGGCACCCGCCGCTCGCGGGCGAACCGCACCGCTTCGATCTTGCCCTCGCTGCCGCGCTCGCCGAAGCCGCCAGGCACCAGGATGCCGTGCACGCCGTCGAGCCGCGAGACCGCGTCGGCACGCTCGAACACCTGGGCGTCGACCCAGTCCAGGTGCACCCGCACTCGGTTGGCAAGGCCGCCATGCACCAACGCCTCGGCCAGCGATTTGTAGCTGTCGAGCAGGTTGGTGTATTTGCCCACCACCGCGATCCGCACCTCGCCTTCCGGAGCGCGCATCAGTTCGACGATGCGGGCCCACGGCGACAAGTCCGGCGTGCCATCGTGCGGCAGCGCGAAGTGGCGCAGCACCTCGCGGTCCATGCCCTCCTGATGGTAGCGGATCGGCACCGCGTAGATGGTGTCGACGTCGAGTGCGGCGATCACCGCCTCCGGCCGCACGTTGCAGAACTGCGCGATCTTGCGCCGCTCGGTCTGCGGGATCGGCCGGTCGCAGCGGCACAGCAGCATGTGCGGCTGGATGCCGACGTTGAGCAGTTCCTTGACCGAGTGCTGCGTGGGCTTGGTCTTGAGCTCGCCGGCCGAGGGGATGTACGGCACCAAAGTCAGGTGGACGAACATCACCCGCTCGGCGCCGAGCTCGTTGGAGAGCTGGCGGATCGCCTCCAGGAACGGCAGGCTCTCGATGTCGCCCACGGTGCCGCCGATCTCGATCAGCGCGAAATCGACCGGCCGCCCGGCTTCGTCCGACGCGTCGCGGGTGATCGCCTCCTTGATGGCGTCGGTGATGTGCGGGATCACCTGCACCGTGGCGCCCAGGTAGTCGCCGCGCCGCTCGCGGGCGATCACCTCGGAGTAGATGCGCCCGGTGGTGGCATTGTCGCCGCGCGTGGCGGGCACGCCGGTGAAACGCTCGTAATGGCCGAGGTCGAGGTCGGTCTCGGCGCCGTCGTCGGTGACGTACACCTCGCCGTGCTGGTACGGGCTCATGGTGCCGGGATCGACGTTGAGGTACGGGTCCAGCTTGCGCAGCCGCACGCTGTAGCCGCGTGCCTGCAACAGCGCGCCGAGCGCTGCTGACGCGATGCCCTTGCCCAGGGAGGAGACCACGCCGCCGGTGATGAAGACGTACCGCGTCATGGGCCGCGACCCTTACAGCAGATGCGGAGTCGCGGGAACCCGCCGAACGGTTGACCCAATCAGTTCGCGGGCACGCTCGGCCCGGCCGGCTTGGCCGGCTGTGCGGCAGGCGCGGCGGCACGGCTCGCGGCCGGCGGCGTGTCCAGGATCGAGCGGCCGACTCCGGTGGTGCCGCGGTTCAGCAATGCCAGTGCCAGCGACAGCGCGAAGAACGCGCCGGCCAGGATCGCCGTCGTGCGGGTCAGCAGGTTGGCGGTGCCGCGCCCGCTCATGAAGCTGCCCATGCCCTGCGAGCTGCCGATACCGAGGCCGCCGCCCTCGCTGCGCTGGATCAGCACCACGCCGATCAGCGCCAGTGTCACGAACAGGTGGACGATCAGCAGGACGGTGGTCATCGGGCTCTCTGGTGGTTCGGCGGCGTTCTAGGCCGCGCCGTCCCGGTTGGAAAGTGTCGCGGCGGCGCGGACGATCGCCAGGAACTCTCCCGCATCGAGGCTGGCGCCGCCGACCAGCGCGCCCGCCACTTCCGGCAGGCGCAGCACCGACGCCGCGTTCTGCGCGTTGACCGAGCCGCCGTAGAGCACCGGGATCGCGGCGGCCCCGCTGCCCAGCTCGCGCAGCAGCTCCTCGCGGATGAAACGGTGCATCGCCTCGATCTCATCCGGTTCCGGCAGCCGCCCGGTGCCGATCGCCCAGACCGGCTCGTAGGCCAGCACGCCGGAGAAATCCTTGGGCAGGCTGCCCACGATCTGCCAGCCGACCGTCTCGGTGTCCTGCCCGGAGGCGCGCTGGTCGCCGGTCTCGCCCACGCAGACGATCGGCCGCAGCCCGGCCGACTGCGCCGCCAGCACCTTTGCGCGTATCATGTCGTCGGTCTCGGCGTGGTCCTGGCGGCGTTCGGAGTGACCCACGATCACCCAGCCGGCACCGGCGTCGCGCAACTGCGCCGCCGAGAGGTCGCCGGTGTGGGCGCCCGAGGCGTCCGCGTTGCAGTCCTGCCCGCCGACCCCGACGCCGCTGCCGGCCACCGCGGCGGCGCCCCGGGCCAGCGCGTCCATGACGAAGGCGTGGCCGTCCGTCTCGCCCTGC
>CAXTVL010000148.1:3917-6679 GCA_964247515.1 uncultured Acetobacteraceae bacterium
GCCGCCACCTCGGCCAGCGCCGTGACCGGCGGGCACAGCACGATGTCGCAGCCGATTCCGCCGACGCCGGCGGCCACGTCGCGCGCCAACCGCTCCGCGTCGTCACGCAACAGGTTCATCTTCCAATTTCCCGCGATCAACCGTCGCATGTCGCGTGCCCTCCCCGATCCACGCCTGGGTAACGCGCCGGCGGCGGTCTGGCAAACACCGGCTGCGGGCGGTATCACAAGCGCTTCTGCAAACTGGATGTCGCGATGCTCGGCTTCTTCCGAGGCTTCCTCAACACCTGGGCGGCCCGCCTGTTCTTCCTGGTGCTGGCGCTGGCGTTCGCGCTCTGGGGGGTCGCCGGCAAGAACCCGTTCGGCGCCGACACCACCGCCGCCGCCACCGTGGGCGGCCACAGCATCGACATCGCCGAGCTGCAGCAATCCTACAAGCGCCAGGCGGCACAGCTGGCGCGGATGCTGGGCAAGCCCGACCTGCCGCCCGAGATGCGCCGCATGGCCGCCGCCGCCGCGGTCGACACCGCCGTGACCCAGGCGGCGCTGCAGGACCGCGCGGCGGCGCTGGGCCTCACCGTCCCGGACACCGCGTTGCGCGACGCGGCATTCGCGATCCCGGCCTTCCACGGTCCGGACGGCGCGTTCGACCGCACCCGCATGGCGGCGATCCTGCGCGCCAACGGCATGACCGAGCCGATGTTCCTCGACCTGCTGCGCCGCGACCTCACCGCCGGGCAATTACTGGGCGCGGTCCACGCGGTCGCGGCGCCGCCGCAGAGCCTGGTCGGCCGCATCTACTCGTACCAGCACGAGACCCGGACCGCCGAGCTGGTCGAGCTGCCGTTCGCCGAAGTCACGGCGCCGCCCATCCCCACCGACGCGCAGCTCAGGCGCTGGTGGCAGAACCACCCGGAGCAGTTCAGCGCGCCGGAGTACCGGCGCATCAGGGCGGTGCTGCTGACGCCCGAATCGGTCGGCCGCGACATCCAGGCCAGCGACGACGAGCTGCGCGCCTTCTACGAGCAGCACCGCGCCGAGTACAACCAGCCGGAGCGACGCTCGGTACAGGTGCTGACCGCTTCGGACGACGCCACCGCGACCAAGCTCGCGACCCAGTGGAGCGTGGGCGCCAGTTGGGACGTGATGCAGCGCGCGGCCGAGGCGGCCCGTGCCACGGCGGTCGAGCTGCCCGACGCCACACGCGCGGAACTGCCCTCGGCCGAGCTCGCCGACACCGCGTTCAAGACCGGCGCCGACACGGTGGCACCGCCGATGCATGGCGCTCTTGGATGGTACGTGGTCAAAGTGACCAAGGTCACCCCTGCCGGGACACAGGGCTTCGAGCAGGCGCGCGGCGCGGTACGGGCACGTGTGGTGGCGGGCAAGGCCAGTGACCGCATCGACACCAGCGCCGGCAAGGTCGACGACCTGCTGGCCGGCGGCACCGCCATCGCCGACCTGCCGACCGATCTCGGCCTGGTGCCGATCGAGGGCACGCTCGACGCGCAGGGGAACACGCCCGCCGGCCAACCGGCGCCGATCCCGGGCTCGCCGGCGCTGCGCGCGATGCTGGTGCAGGCGGCGTTCGACGCCAAGGTCGGCGACACGCCGAAGCTGATCCAGACCCCGGCCACGCCCGAGGCGCCAGCGTCGATGTTCGCGCTCAGCGTCGAGAGCGTGACGCCGCCGGCACCGAAGCCCTATGCCGCCGTGGCCGACGCCGTGCGCGCGGCCTGGGCGCATGACGCGGTGCGCCACCAGCAGGACCTGGCCGCGACGGCGATCCTGACCGCGGTGCAGTCCGGCAAGCGCCTGGCCGATGTCGCCGGCGGGCGGCAGGTGCAGACGCTGCCGGCCACCGGACGCGACCAGCCGACGCCCGGCGTGCCGCCGACGCTGCTCGGCCCACTGTTCGGGCTGGCCAAGGGGCAGGCCACCATGGTCGAGACCCCGACCGGGTTCGTGGTCGCCGTGCTGGATGCCGTGGACAGCCCCGACCCGGCGCGCAACGCCCCGGCGGTGGCGCGACTGCGCGAGCAGATGGCGAAGGCCGACAGCGGCGACGCCGAGGCGGCATTCGCCGCCGCGGTGCGCGACCAGGCGCGGCCGCACGTGCAGCCCGGCGTGCTGGAGAGCCTGGCCGGCGACGCCCCGGCAGGTGGTGCGCCGTGAGCCTGGCGCAGAGTCCCGACCTCGCCTCGTTCCGCGCCGTCCACGACGCCGGACGGGGGCAGTTGCTGTGGAACCGTGGCATCGCCGACCTGGAGACGCCGGTGGCGGCGTTCCTCAAGCTTGCCCATGGCCGGCCGAACAGCTTCCTGCTGGAGAGCGTCGAGGGCGGCACGGCGCGCGGGCGCTACTCGATCATCGGCCTCGAACCCGACCTGGTCTGGCGCTGCCGTGGCGGGCGCAGCGAGCTGAACCGCCACGCCATCGCCTCGCCGGACGCCTTCGCCGGCGAGGACGGGGCACCGCTCGACCGGCTGCGTGCCTTGTTGGCGGAGTCGCGGCTCGACGTGCCGCCCGACCTGCCGCCGATGTGCGGCGGACTGGTCGGCTATCTCGGCTACGACATGGTTCGCCTGATGGAGCGGCTGCCGGGGAAGAACGAGGACGGGCTCGACCTGCCCGAGGCGCTGCTGCTGCGGCCCACGCTGTTCGTGATCTTCGACAACGTGACCGACCGGCTCACCTTCGCGGCCCCGGTCTATCCCCGGCCGGGAGTCTTGGCCGAAGCCGCCTGGGACACTGCCCACGCAG
>CAXTVL010000149.1:0-6674 GCA_964247515.1 uncultured Acetobacteraceae bacterium
GCGGCGCCCAACGCCGCCATCAGCCCGGCGGCGCCGCCGCCCACCACCAGCACGTCGCAATGCGCGGTGACGCGGTCGTAGCGGTCGGGGTCGGGCAGGCGGGAGGCGCGGCCCAGCCCGGCGGCGCGGCGGATCAGCGGCTCGTACAGCTTCTCCCAGAACGACGCCGGCCACATGAACGTCTTGTAGTAGAACCCGGCAGCCAGGAACGGCGCGGCAATGCCGTTGACCGCCATCAGGTCGAGGGCCAGCGACGGCCAGCGGTTCTGGCTGCGCGCTTCCAGTCCGTCGAACAGCTCGGCCACCGTGGCGCGGGTGTTGGGCTCTCGCCGCGCGCCCGCGCGCAGCTCGACCAGCGCGTTCGGCTCCTCCGACCCGGCGCCCAGGACGCCGCGCGGCCGATGGTACTTGAACGAGCGCCCGACCAGCCGCACGCCATGCGCCAGCAGCGCCGAGGCCAGCGTGTCGCCGGGATGGCCGGTGAGCGCGCGGCCGTCGAAGCTGAACCGCAGCAGCCGCGAGCGGTCGATCAGCCCGCCACGCGCGAGCCGGTGTGATTGCGTGGCGCCCGCCGGCGCGGTTGCCGCCTTGACCGGCTGGTCCATCACCCGCCCCGCGCCGGCTCGGCGCCGAACAGCGCGTGGTCGCGGACGTCTCGCGTCACCACCAGCCAGGCCTGGCAGCCGGCGGCGTGGAACCATAGCTCGCGATGCACGCCGGCCGGGTTGTCGCGGAGGTAGACGTATTCGTTCCACTCGACACTCGCCGCCGCGCCGCCGTCGCTCGGCCGTCGCGGGCGGGCGTCGCCCAGATAGGCGAACTCCTCGTGGCCGCGCTCGCCGCAATAGGGGCAGGGGATCCGCATCGCGCGACTCAGTGCAGGTTGGGCTGGGCGCCGGCGCCCCGCTCGTCGATGACGTGGCCATGGGCGAAGCGGTCGAGCCGCAACGCCGCCGCCGCCGGATGCGTCTCGTCGCGCGCCAGCAGGTGCGCGAAGCACAGCCCGGAGGCCGGGGTCGCCTTGAAGCCGCCGTAGCACCAGCCGGCGTTGAGGTAGAGGCCGGCGATGTCGGTGCGGTCGATGATCGGGCTGCCGTCCATCGACATGTCCATGATCCCGCCCCAGTGCCGCAGCAGACGCACCCGCCCGAGTGCCGGCATCAGCGCCATGCCGCCCTCGGCCACGTCCTCGATGGTGGCGAGGTTGCCGCGCTGCGCGTACGAGTTGTAGCCGTCGATGTCGCCGCCGAACACCAGCCCGCCCTTGTCCGACTGGCTGATGTAGAAATGCCCGGCGCCATACGTCACCACGCAGTCGACCAGCGGCTTCAGCCCCTCGGAGACGAACGCCTGCAGCACGTGGCTCTCGATCGGCAGCCGCAGCCCGGCCATCGCCGCCACCCGCGACGAGTTGCCGGCGCAAGCGAGCCCGACGCGCTCGGCGCCGATGAAGCCGCGCGTGGTCTCGACACCGGTGGCGCGTCCGCCCTCGACCCGGATGCCCACGACCTCGGTGTGCTGCAGGATGTCGACGCCGCGCCGGTCGGCGGCGCGGGCGTAGCCCCAGGCCACCGCGTCGTGGCGCACCGTGCCGCCGCGCCGTTGCAGCAGCCCGCCCTGGATCGGGAAGCGGGCGTTGTCGAAATCCGCCAGCGGCAGCATCCGCCGCACGCCCTCGCGATCCAGCAGCTCGCAGTCGGCGCCGTGCAGCCGCATGGCGTTGCCGCGCCGGGCGTAGGCGTCACGCTGGGCGTCGCTGTGATAGAGGTTCAGCACGCCGCGCTGGCTGACCATGGCGTTGTAGTTGATGTCCCGCTCCAGCCCCTCCCAGAGTTGCAGCGACTGCTCGTAGAACGGGATGTTGCCGGGCAGCAGGTAGTTGGAACGGATGATGGTGGTGTTGCGCCCGACATTGCCGGAGCCGATCCAGCCCTTCTCCACCACCGCCACGCTCGTCACGCCATGCCGGCTCGCGAGGTAGTGCGCGGTGGCCAGCCCATGCCCGCCGCCGCCCACCACGACCACGTCGTAACGCGCTCGCGGCTCGGGGTCGCGCCACATCCGGCCCCAGCCGGACTGCCCGCGCAACCCCTCGCGCAGCACCGACCGCCACGAGAACCGGTGTCCCACCGCGCTACTCCAGGCCGGCCCGGGCGAGCTCGCTCACCAGGTCCGGCAACGCCCCGAACGCGTAGGGACAATGCACCCGCTCGAGCCAATGGTGATAGTCGCGGCCCCATGGCCCCACGTTCAGCACCGGTATGCCGGGCGTGGGCGCGCGGTCTAGGTCCCACTCGATCGAGCTGCCCCAGACCGGGGTGTGGGTGGAGGTGCGGCGCAGGTCGTCGGCGTCGACATGGCCCAGGAGCGGCATGTCGACGATCACCGGCAGATGCCGCACCGGCGTGATCGACGTGCCGTGCCGCGCCGCCACCGCCGCCGCGACCGCGCGGATGCGGCGTTCCAGCTCCTGCCCCTGCGGTGTCGTGGGCAGCGCCGTCGCCGGGTACGGCAGCGAGGCGAAGCCCAGCACGATCGCCGGCCCCGGCAGCCCGGCCGCGTCCCAGGCGAGCTCGGTCAGCATCCGGCAGCGGCTCGGCAGGTCGAGCTCCGGGTGCGCCATCAGCGCCGCCGCCTGCTCCAGGAAACGGTCCTCGAACCCGGCGTCGCGCTCGGCCGCGAACTGGCGCAGCTCGGCGAAGCTCAGCACCGGCACCTCGTCCCACCCGGCGCTCATCGGCATCGGGTTGGCCAGCCGGTCGTTGCGCTCGGTCATCCGGGTCATCGCGCGCGCGATCGCCGCCCCGGCCAACTGGGTCGCCACCGCCAGCACCTGCTCGGCGCCGCGGCGCTGGGTCAGCACGTTCCACGTGACCCAGGCGCGACCGGGCGTGGTCACGTTGTAGACGCTCTTGAGGTCGCGGCTGCCGAGCACGGTCGGGGGTGCCGCCAGCTCGATGCCGTCCTCCTCGGACAGTTCGGGGGCGAACTCCATCTCGCACACCAGCTCGGCCGCGAGGTAGCCGGCGTTGACACCGTTCAGCGGGTAGCAGGCGTGCGCCTCGCGCCCCACCACCAAGGCACTCAGCAGCAGCTTGCCGACGCAGCCCAGCGCCACGATGCGCCCGGCGCTGCCGTCGCCGTTGTCGATCAGCGCGTCGAGGTTGAGGCCCAGGCCCACCTCCAGCCCGAACCGCGCCAGCACCCCGGGCAACGCGTCGGCGGCGGCGCGCATCCCGACCGAGCGGTCCTCCTCGTCGGCGGTGGCGATCAGCAGCAGGTTGCCGCCGCCGCCGGGCTCGGCCGCGAACCGCTCCAGCACCGCGACGCCGACCGCGAGGCCGGACTTCATGTCGAGCAGCCCTCGTCCCGGCAGGTAGTCGCCGCTCTCCAGGTCGGCGCGCGCCAACTGGTCGGCGGG
Source organism: uncultured Acetobacteraceae bacterium (assembly GCA_964247515.1). GTDB lineage: Bacteria > Pseudomonadota > Alphaproteobacteria > Acetobacterales > Acetobacteraceae > CAVRQM01. The sequence goes on from CAXTVL010000149.1 coordinate 3,422, forward strand.
AGTGCCGGCGAGCCGCGCCAGGATCGCCTCGCGCAGCGCGTCCGGCTCGGTGGCGAGCGGCGCCAGCTCGCCGTAATCGTCGACCGGCACGGTGTCGAAATGCCCGCTCAGCGTCACCGTGCGGGGCCCGCCCGCGGCCACCAGCGCCATCACGTTGGCGCGGCCGAACGGGTCGCCCGGGATCGGCTGCAGCATCAGGTGCTCGGGGTGCGCCGCGAAGTACGGCATGGCCGCCAACGTCTCGACCAGCAGGCGGGGGAACGCCGCCTCGCCCGGCGTGCCGGTGACGCTGGGCCAGCGGGTGAAGCGGATCGCCAGGTCGAGCGCGCGTTGGCCCAGCGGGCTGAGTCGGTCCATTTCGAAGTGATACAAGTTTTTTGGGGGCCGGAAAAGCGCCGCGCCACGCCGTCCGGAATGGCACGGTTGTTGCCCGGCGGGGCGGGCGATCGTTGGCACAGAAGGAGCAGCGACATGCCCGACCTATTCAGCCCGTACACCCTCAAGGGCGTGACCCTGCGCAACCGCATCGCGATGTCGCCGATGACGATGTACCGCTCCGCCGCCGACGGCACGATGAACGACTACCACCTCATGCTGCTCGGCTCGCGCGCGGCCGGCGGGTTCGGCCTGGTGTTCCCCGAGCAGCTCGCCATCACGCCCGACGGCCGCACCACCACGAGCTGCGCCGGCATCTACGACGACGCGCAGGTCGACGGCCTGCGGCGCGTCACCACGCTGATCCGTGACATGGGCGGCGTCGCCGCCATCCAGCTCGGCCATACCGGCCGCAAGGGTAGCGAGACCAAGCCGTGGGAAGGCGGCTTGCAACTCCCGGCCGACCATCCGGACGGCTGGCAGGTGCGCGGGCCGTCGGCGATCCCGTATGGCGGCGCGAAATACCCGTATCCCGTGCAGGAACTGTCGGTGGACGAGATCAAGCAACTGCACCAGAGCTACAAGCGGGCCGCCAAGCGGGCGCTCGATGCCGGGTTCGAGTGGCTGGAGATGCATTTCGCCCACGGCTACCTCGGCGCCAGCTTCTTCTCGCCCATCGCCAACCACCGCACCGACGAGTACGGCGGATCGCTGGAGAACCGCTGCCGCTTCCACCTGGAGGCGCTGGACGCCGTGCGCGAGGTGTGGCCGGAGCGCTATCCGCTGACCATGCGGCTCGGCTCCGACGACCTCAACGACCGCGGCGTGCAGTTCGACGAGTCGGTCGTCGCGATCGGCTGGATGAAGCGGCACGGGCTCGACTTCGCCGACCTGTCGATCGGCTTCAACACCGACGAGATGAAGGTGATCCCGTTCGCCGACCTCGCCTTCATGGTGGAACGCGGCACCCGGGTCCGGCGCGAGGTCGGCATCCCGGTCGGCGTCAGCTGGAACCTCGGGCTGCCGGCGGTCGCCGACCGCGTCATCCGCGAGGAGCTGATCGACATGGTGTTCCTCGGCCGCCCGGCGCTGTCGAACCCGCATTGGCCGGTCTGGGCGGCGCGCGAACTGGCGCACAACGACCCGTTCTCGCTGGTGCCGGAGGACTGGGCCTGGTGGCTGCGCAACTTCCGCGCCCATGATTCGTGCATCGGCTGGCCGGCGATGGCAAAGAATTCCCAACCGGAGCTGGAAGATGCCTAGCCGCTGTTCAGCCTGGGCAACACGGTGCTGACGATGGAGGCATCCAGCGCCTCGTACCCGGCATAGTCGATCGCGGCATACAGCTCGGCGCGGGTCTGCATCCGCTCGACCATGTCGTGCGCGCCGCCGTCGCGGCGCAGCGCGGCGAACAGCTCCTCCTGCGCCTTGTTGGCGACGCGCAGCGAGCTCACCGGCCAGATCACCATGCGGTAGCCCATCGCCTCGAACTCGGCGGCGGTGAAGTACGGCGTGCGGCCGAACTCGGTCATGTTGGCGAGCAACGGCACGCCCGGCAGGCGCTCGGCAAGTGCCCGGAACATCTCGGCCGAGTGCAGCGCCTCGGGGAAGATCGCGTCGGCCCCCGCCTCCAGGTACAGCTTGGCCCGTGCCACCGCGCCGTCCAGCCCCTCGCTGGCGGCGGCGTCGGTGCGGGCGATGACGAACAGATGCCGCCGGGCGCGGGCGGCGGCGGCGACCTTGGCCGCCATGTCGCGCGGGTCGGCCAGCCGCTTGTCGTTGAGGTGGCCGCACTTCTTCGGCAGCAACTGGTCCTCGACATGCACCGCCGCCGCCCCGGCCTCCTCGAAGGCGCGGACCATGTGCATGACGTTGAGCGCCTCGCCGTAGCCGGTGTCGCCGTCGACCAGCACCGGCAGGCCGGACGCGCGCGCCACCTGGCGGACGAAGAAGCACACCTCGTCGACGGTGATGATGCCGAGGTCGGGCAGGCCCATGCTGGCGGTCATCGCCGCCCCGGACAGGTAGCACGCCGCGAACCCGGCGGCGCGGGCCTGCAATGCCGCCATGCCGTTGTGCGTGCCGGGAATTTGCACGATGCCGCCCGCCGCCAGCAGCGCGCGGAAGCGCTCGCCGGCCGGGTGTCGCGGCAGCTCGGCGCCGATCAGGTAACTCATGGCAGGCAACTCACGACGCGCGCTCCTCGATCGGCACGAAGGCCAGGTCGTCGGGGCCGGTGTAGTGGGCAGCGGGGCGGATGATCTTGTTGTCGGCGCGCTGCTCGATGACGTGGGCGCTCCAGCCGGCGGTGCGCGAGATCACGAACAGCGGCGTGAACATCGCGGCCGGCACCCCCATGGCGCTGTACGAGACGGCGCTGAACCAGTCCAGGTTCGCGAACATCCGCTTGGTCTCGGCCATCACCCGCTCGATCCGCTCGGCGACATCGAAGCGCGTCGTGTCGCCGTTCGCTTCCGACAACTGCCGCGCCACGCGGCGGATGACCTCGTTGCGCGGGTCGCTGATGGTGTAGACCGGGTGGCCGAAGCCGATCACCACCTCGCGCGCCGCGACCCGGGCGCGGATGTCGGCCTCCGCCGCGTCGGCGCCGGCGTAGCGTCGCTGGATCTCCAAGGCCGCCTCGTTGGCGCCGCCGTGCTTGGGGCCGCGCAGCGCCGCGATGCCGGCGACGAGCGCGGAGAACATGTCCGAGCCGGTGCCGGCGACCACCCGTGCCGCGAACGTGGAGGCGTTGAACTCGTGCTCGGCGTAGAGGATCAGCGAGACGTGCATCGCCCGCACCCACTCGGGCGGGGGCGGGCGGCCGTGCAGCAGGTGCAGGAAGTGGCCGCCGATGCTGTCGTCGTCGGTCTCGACC
>CAXTVL010000150.1:0-6634 GCA_964247515.1 uncultured Acetobacteraceae bacterium
GCGCAGGAGCGTCGACATGGACGCACGAGCCTCGCCACGTCCGGTGCCGCGCGCGCCGCGTGGATGGCCGGGTCAAGCCCGGCCGTGACGGAGCGTAGCGCGGGTGCGCCGCCTGCGCCTCGCCGGCCTCAGTCTCGGCAGCGTGATGGCGACGCTGTTCGGGCTGGCGCTGGTGACGTTCGTGATCGGCCACGTCATGCCGATCGACCCGCTGATCGCCATCGTGGGCGACCACGCGCCGCCCGACGTGGTGGCGCGCACGCGGGTCGAGCTGGGGCTGGACCGGCCGGTCGCGGCGCAGTTCGCGATCTATCTGTGGCGGTTGCTGCACGGCGACCTCGGGCGCTCGGTGATGACCTCGCATCCGGTGACGGCCGATATCGCGCAGTACTTTCCCGCGACGCTGGAGCTGGCGAGCGCCGCGATGCTGGTGGCGCTGCTGCTGGGCGTGCCGCTCGGCGTGCTCGCGGCGGCGCGGCAGGGTTCGGCGTTCGACCAGTTCGTGCGCGTGCTGAGCCTGGTCGGCCAGTCGGTGCCGGTGTTCGTGCTGGCGCTGCTGTGCCTGCTGGTGTTCTACGCCAAGCTCGGCCTGGCCCCCGGCACCGGGCAGCAGGACGTGCTGTTCGAGGGGCTGGTCCCGCCCGTGACCGGCATGGTCGTGCTCGACGCGATGCTGGCCGGCGAGTGGGACGCGGCGCGCGACGCGCTGGCGCATCTCGCGATGCCGGGGCTGATCCTGGCGTTCTTCGTCATGGGCGGCATCGCCCGCATGACCCGCGCCTTCATGCTGGACGCGTTGGCGGGCGAGTACGTCGTAACCGCGCGCGCCAAGGGGCTGTCCGCCGCGCGCGTGCTGTGGCGGCACGCCTTCGCCAACATCGCGGTGCCGCTCGTGACCGTGCTGGCGCTGGCCTACGCAAGCCTGCTCGAAGGCTCGGTGCTGACCGAGACCATCTTCAGTTGGCCCGGCCTCGGCCAGTACCTGACCATCTCGCTGCTCAACGCCGACATGAACGCGGTGCTGGGGGCGACGCTGGTGGTGGGCGCGGTCTATGTGGCCCTGAACCTGCTGGCCGACCTGTCGTACCGGCTGTTCGACCCGCGCACGCGATGACCGGGTGGCTGCTGACCGACACGCCGGCCTCGCCGCGCCAGGCGGCCTGGGGACAGGCGTACCGGCGCTGGCTGCAGTTCCGCGCCAACCCGCTGGCGGTGGCTGGCCTGGTGGTGGTGGCGGCGCTGATCCTGGCCGCCGTCGCGGCGCCGTTGCTGGCCGCGCAAAGCTCCTCGGCGCAGGACCTGGCGGGCCGCCTGGCGCCCCCGTCCGCAGCACACTGGCTCGGCACCGACGAACTCGGACGCGACCTGTTCGCGCGGGTGCTATACGGCGGCCGGGTGACGCTCGGCATGGTGGTCGCCGTGGTGGCGCTGGTGGCCCCGCTCGGCTTGGCCGTGGGCACCGTGGCCGGGTATGCCGGCGGCTGGGCGGACCGGGCGCTGATGCGGCTCACCGACATCTTCCTGGCGTTCCCGCGCCTGGTGCTGGCGCTGGCGTTCGTGGCGGCGCTGCGGCCCGGCATCGGCAGCGCCGTCGCCGCCATCGCGCTGACCACCTGGCCGCCCTACGCCCGCATCGCGCGCGCCGACACGCTCACCGTGCGCCAGACCGACTTCATCGCGGCGGCGCGGCTGGCCGGCGCCTCGTCCGCGCGCATCGTGCTGCGCCACGTCATGCCGCTGTGCCTGCCCAGCATCGTCGTGCGGGTGACGCTCGACATGAGCGGCATCATCCTGACCGCCGCCGGCTTGGGCTTCCTCGGCATGGGGGCGCAGCCGCCGCTGCCGGAATGGGGCACCATGATCTCGGCCTCGCGCGGCTACATCCTGAACCAGTGGTGGGTGCCGGCGGTGCCCGGCCTCGCCATCTTCGTGGCCTCGCTGGCGTTCAACCTGCTGGGCGACGGGCTGCGCGACGTGCTCGACCCGAAGCAGCGCTGATGCTGGTAGAGGCGGTCAATCTGCGCGTGGGCTTCGCCGGCGCCCAGGGCGAGACCCTCGCGGTGCGCGGCGTGTCGCTGACGCTGGGTTCCGAGAAGCTCGGCATCGTGGGCGAGAGCGGCTCCGGCAAGTCGCTCACCGCGCGGGCGATCCTGCGGCTGTTGCCGCACGGGGCAAGGCTCGCGGCCGACCGGCTGGCGTTCGACGGCATCGACCTGCTGCGCGCCTCCGAGCGCACGCTGCGCGGCATCCGCGGCCGACGGGCGGGGCTGATCCTGCAGGACCCGAAATTCTCGCTCAACCCGGTGATGACGGCGGGCGCGCAGGTCGCCGAGGCGTGGCGGGCGCACCGACGCTCCAGCCGGCGCGAGGCGATGGCCGCCGCCATCGACCTGCTGGACCAGGTGCGCATCCGCGACCCCGCCCGCGTGGCCGGCCAGTACCCGCACGAATTGTCGGGCGGCATGGGGCAGCGGGTGATGATCGCCATGATGCTGGCGCCGGACCCCGAGCTGCTGGTCGCCGACGAGCCGACCAGCGCGCTCGACGCCACGGTGCAGGCCGAGATCCTGCGGCTGATCGAGGACATGGCGGCACGGCGCGGCATGGGCCTGATCCTCATCAGCCACGACCTGCCGCTGGTGGCGCATTTCTGCGACCGCGTGGCGGTGATGTACGCGGGCCGCGTCGTCGAGGAGTTGCCCGGCCACGATCTGCACCGCGCCCAGCACCCTTACACGCGCGGCCTGATCGCCTGCCTGCCCTCGCTGGTCTCGCCGCGGCGGCGCCTGCCGACGCTGCGGCGCGATCCCGCCTGGGGCGGCGCGTGATCGACGTGGACGGGCTGCGGGTCCGGTTCGGCGCGACCGAGGCGGTGCGCGGTGTGTCGTTCGCGGTCGCGCGAGGCGAGAGCTTCGGCCTGGTGGGCGAGAGCGGGTCGGGCAAGTCGAGCGTGCTGCGGGCGCTGGCCGGCCTCAACCGCGACTGGTCGGGCCGCATGGCGCAGGGCGGGGTGGCCCTGGCGCCGGTGCGCGACCGCGCCGCCCTGCGGCGGATGCAGATGGTGTTCCAGGACCCGTACGGCTCGCTGCACCCGCGCCAGACGGTGCACCGGGCGCTGGCGGAGCCGCTGCTGGTGCATGGGCTGGACGGCGCCGATACCCGCATCGGGCGGGCACTGGACGAGGTCGGGCTGCCGCCGGCGCTGCGGTTCCGCTACCCGCACCAGCTCTCCGGCGGCCAGCGGCAGCGGGTGGCGATCGCGCGGGCACTGATCGCCGAGCCCGAGGCGCTGCTGCTCGACGAGCCGACCAGCGCGCTCGACGTCTCGGTGCAGGCGGAGGTGCTGAACTTGTTGGCGGAGCTGCGCCGGACGCGCGGCCTCACGATGGTGATGGTCGGGCACAACCTCGCGGTGGTGACGCATCTGTGCGCCACCATCGGCGTCATGCAGGCGGGCGAGCTAGTCGAGACGGTCTCGGCGGAGGATTTGCGGGCGGGGCGGGTGCGCCATCCCCACACCGCCGCGTTGCGGGCGTTGAGCCTGGAGCTGGAGGAGCCCGCCTAGATCGCGTCCTTCAGCTCCTTGGCGGCGCGGAAGGCGACCTTCTTGCTGGCCTTGATCTGGATCGCGGCGCCGGTCGCCGGGTTGCGGCCCATGCGCGCCGGGCGGTTCTTCACCTCGATGATGCCGAGGCCGCCGATGCGCACCCGCTCGCCTTCCTTGAGGTGGTCGACCACGGTGCTGAACAGCTCGCTCAGCATGGTCTCCGCCTGCTTGCGCGGCATGTCGTGCCGGTCGCTCAGCGTCGCCGCCAGGTGCTTCAGCGTGACCACCGGCGAGCTGGCCGGCTTGGCGGCCGCGGCGCTCTTCGACGCGGTGCCGGTGGAGGCGGCGGCCGCCCCGGACGGCTTTGCCACGGCGCCGGGTTTCGCCACGGCCTTGGCGGGGGCCTTCGGCGCGGCGGCGGTCGGGGTGGTCTTTGCGGCCATGTCGGTCGGCGCTCCTCAACGCGGTGTTGGAAAGACGGGATCATAGGGCTGAAGGCAGGACAAGATATTTGCAAGCGAAAACGCATGAACCGGGGGCAAAACGATGCTTTTCGGCCGCCTCTGAAGCCTCTTGCCCGGAGAATCGGGCGAATCGGCGCCGGCCCGCGGCGGAGTCGCGGGCTAATCGCCGGACAGGCTGCGCCATTTGTGCAGCACCGCCTCCTCCATCTGCCGCTCGCGCCGCTTGCGCGCCTGCTCGAAGCGCGCGTCGGCGGCGTGCGGCGCGGCGGGATCCCCCGCCGGCTGCGGCGGAGCCCGGCCGTCGAGCAGCATGTCGAGCGTGTCGCGCAGCGAGACCACCCCGTACGGCTTCTCCAGTCGCGGCACGTGCCGCCATTGCGGCGGGATGACGCGGTCGTTGTAGCCGGTCGCGAAGGCGAACGGCGTGCCCGCGGCTTGCAGCTTCGCCGCCACCGGATAGACCAGTTCGTCCTCCAGGTTGATGTCGAGCACCGCGGCGTCGATCGCCGCGTCGCTGTCGATCAGCGCCAGCGCCTCGGCCAGCGTCGCCGCCGGCCCGACCGGCTCGCAGCGCAGCGACAACAAGAAGTCGGCCACCTCCTCGGCGAGGATGAAGCGGTTCTCGACGATGAGGACCCGCTTGCCGGCAACCAGCGACGGCAGCTCGGCATCGCTGGAATCATCCGTGGCGTCAGGCCCGCGCGCCAACAGGACCGTCTCGTATCCTGGCGGCAGACGCCGCACGGCGTCACTCATCGTAACGATAGGCAGTCAACGGCTCGTTCGCCTCTCCCGCTCGGCACGATGCCGGTGTTAATTGCCTGTCACCTCCAGTTAATACGGGACGCTCGCCGCGCTAACGAGACTATTCCACGCCGGCGGCATCACAACGCGGTCATAGCGCCGCCCGGCCGACGGTGGCCGCCGCGCGCTACAGCATGGCGTGCAGCTTGGCGACCAGCACGCTCATGGCGAACGGCTTGACGATCACCTGCAGATCGGGATCGTCGAGCGGCGTGCCCTCGGTGTAGCCGGTGATGAACAAAACCTTCAGATGTGGCCATTGCGCCCGCGCCGCGCCGGCGAGCTGACGCCCGTCCACGCCGCCCGGCAGCCCGACGTCGCTGATCAGCAGGTCGACCGCCTGGCCGCGGCGCAGCACCCGCAGGGCTTCGGCGGCGTCGCCGGCCTCGGTCACGCCATGGCCCAGCTCCCGCAGCACGTCGCCCACCAGCATCCGCACCACCGGTTCGTCGTCGACCACCAGCACCGACCGGCCGGTCGCGGCCACCGCCCGCGCCATGGGCGGTGCCGCCTGCCGCTCCGCCTCGCCCGCATCGAGGCAGCGCGGCAAGGCGAGCCGGACGGTGGTGCCGCGCCCCGGTTCGCTGTCGAGCCGCACGGAGCCGCGGGACTGCTCGGCGAAGCCGTACACCATCGACAGGCCGAGCCCGGTGCCCTGGCCCAGCGGCTTGGTGGTGAAGAACGGCTCGAACACCCGGGAGGCGGTCTCGGCCGCCATGCCGATGCCGGTGTCGCTCACCGACACCGCCACGAACTGCCCCGGCGCCGCCGCGTCGGCGGCGTTGCGGGCGTCGATGGTGAGGCGGCCGCCCTCGGGCATCGCGTCGCGGGCGTTGATCGCGAGGTTGAGCAGCGCGTTCTCGAGCTGGTTGGCGTCGCACAAGGCCAGCCACAGATCCGGCGCCGACGCGGTCACGAGCTCGATGCCAGGCCCGACGGTGCGCCCGATCAGGTCGGCCATCGAGGCCACCAGCCGCGCCACGTCGACCGGCTTCGGCGCCAGCACCTGCCGCCGCGAGAACGCCAGCAGGCGGTGCGTCAGTGCCGCCGCCCGGTTGGCCGAGGCGATCGAGGACGCGACGTAGCGGGCGCAATCCTGCGTCTGCCCCGCCGCCATCTTGGTTTGCATCAGCTCCAGGCTGCCGAGAATGCCGGTCAGCAAATTGTTGAAGTCGTGCGCGATGCCGCCGGTCAACTGGCCGACCGCTTCCATCTTCTGACTCTGCCGGAGCTGCTCGTCGAGGTCGGCGATGCGGCGCAGGCCGCGCACGATCACCTCGGTGATGGCGTGGCGCAGCGTCTCGGCGATCTCCAGCTCCCACTCGGCCCAGGGCCGCGCGTTGCCGCGCCGCGCCTCGACCCGCCGCTCGACGCCGGGGCGCGGCGGCGCGAGCTGCAGGCTGCTGGCCCAGGTCACGAACTCAGGCTGCTCGGGCCGGAACCACAGCAGCATGTCGGAGCGGTCGTCGGCCAGGAACACCGCGAGCAGGCCGCTGGCGATGCCGGCATGGGGCTGCCAGGCCGGGTAGGCGGCGACCAGTTGATCGGTCTGGAACAGCTTGGCGTCGCCCGGACGGGCGCGCAGCCAGTGGGCGAGCGCGCGCACATCGGCCTCCGGCGGCGTCTCGCCCAGCAGCGATACCGTGGCGTCGCACAGCACCGCGGCGCCGGTCGCGGCGAACAGGGTGGCGATCGTGACCTCGCCCGAAATCAGCGCCGGGGTCACGGCTTGCGCCTGCGCCATGTGCGCCAGCAGCGCCGACAGCCGCGCCTGGTCGCCACGCCGCGCCCGCTGTGCCTCGGCGCGTTCGGCCGGCCC
>CAXTVL010000151.1:0-6565 GCA_964247515.1 uncultured Acetobacteraceae bacterium
CGGAGCTGACATAGACCAGGCGGCGCGGGCGCTCGATCAGCGCGGTCAGGATGTACGGCGCCAGCGTGTTGACGGCGAACACCTGCGCCAGCCCGTCCTCGGTGGCGACCCGGCGCGGCTCGCGGTAGCCCACGGCCGCGTTGTGGATCACCGCGTCGAACGCGCCGGTGGCGTTGGCCCGCTCGGCCAGGCGGCGGGTCTGGGCGATGCTCGACAGGTCGGCCAGCAGCACCGTCTCGGCGCCGGGCACGGCGGCCATCGCCTCGCGGCCGCGCGCCTCGTGGCGGGCGTGCAGCACGACGGCGTGGCCCTGCCCCACCAGCAATCGGGCCGCCATCCGGCCCAGCCCGTCGGAGGAGCCGGTGATGAACACGCGTGCCATGATGCCTGCGCTCCGTTGTTGGCGCTCTCTACGCGGGCGGCGCGGCCGGGATGCGTAATGTCCGATTTTTGCACGAGGCGTGACGACAAGCACCGCCGGCTGCGCCATAGTGGCCGCAATGTCGTGGCCGTCCAGCGTGGGCGAGGCACCGACCACCGGGAGGATACAGGATGCACGCACTCGCAAGGCTCGCCTGCGCCGCGCTCGTGGCCCTGCCATGCGCGGCGCCCATCGCGGCACGGGCCGGCACGCTGGTGTTCAACGCCGACACCTCCGATCCCGCGCCCAAGGCGGCGTTCGAGGCGGCGGTCAAGAAGTTCGAGGCGGCCAACCCGGACATCCACGTCAAGTTCAACATCTACGACCACGAGAGCTACAAGAGCTCGATCCGCAACTGGCTGACCTCGGAGCCGCCGGACGTGGCGCTGTGGTACTCGGGCGAGCGGATGCGGCAGTTCGTGGAGCCGGGCCTGCTGCTCGACATCAGCGACCTTTGGACGCCGGACACCAAGAAGCAGTTCGCGGACAAGGTGCTGTCGACCGTCACCATCGACGGCAAGCAGTGGGGCGTTCCGTACAGCACCTACAACTGGGGCATCTACTACCGCCGCGACATCTTCGCCAAGGCCGGCGTGCAGCCGATCAAGACCTGGGACGACCTGCTCGCCGCCTGCGACAAGCTGAAGGCGGTGGGCGTGCAGCCGATCGACATCGGCAGCAAGGATCTCTGGCCCACCGCCGGCTGGTTCGACTACCTCGACCTGCGCATGAACGGCTACGACTTCCACATGGGCCTGATGCACGGCAAGACCAGTTGGACCGACCCCAAGGTGAAGGCCGTGTTCGCGCAGTGGAAGCAGTTGCTCGACAAGCAGTGCTTCGTGAAGAACCACACCAGCCTGTCCTGGCAGGAGAGCCAGGGGCTGCTCTACCAAGGCAAGGCCGCGATGATGCTGATCGGCAACTTCATCACCCAGACCTTCCCGCCCGACGCCACGCCGAACATGGAGTTCGTGGCGTTCCCGGTGGTCACACCGGGTGTCGCCGACGCCGAGGAGGCGCCGATGGAGAGCATCCACATCCCGGCGCGCGCCAAGAACGTCGCCGACGCGAAGAAATTCATGCGGTTCATGCTGCGCGCCGACACGCAGACCGAGATCAACGCGATCGAGAAGCAGTTGCCGGCGAACGCGCGGTCCACGGTGATCGACGACCGCTTCCTCAAGGACGGCGAGGCGCTGCTGGCGCGCGCCGGCAACCTGACGCAGTTCCTCGACCGCGACACCAGCGAGGATTTGGCGACGGTGGCGATGAAGGGGTTCCAGGAGTTCATGGTCAAGCCGAACCGGATCGACGCGGTGCTGGCGACCATCGAGCGGGCGCGCAAGCGCATCTACGCCAGCAACTGAGCCCCGGCTTACAATCATGTCCGCGACCTTCGCCATTCCCGAAACCTGGTGGCGGCGCCACCAGATGCGGCTGGCGCCGGCGATCTTCCTGGCGCCGGCCTGCGCTCTGTTCGCGCTGTTCGTGGTCTGGCCGATCATCGACAGCCTGTGGATCAGCCTGCACGACTGGGACGGCATCAAGCCGATGCGCTGGGTCGGCCTCGGCAACTACGTCGAGCTGTTCGGCGACGACGTGTTCTGGACCAGCCTGGTCAACAACGTCTGGTGGCTGGTCGCCTACATGCTGGCGCCGGTGCTGGGGCTCGCCTTGGCGCTGTTCCTGAACCAGACGATGTTCGGGATGCGGCTGGTGAAGTCGCTGTTCTTCTTCCCGTTCGTCATCAGCCAGGTGGTCGTGGGCCTGGTGTTCAGTTGGTTCCTCAACGCCGATTTCGGCCTGCTCAACACCGTGCTGCGCGGCCTGGGCCTGCCCGGCGTCGACATCCTCGGCAACGAGAGCTGGGCCACCTACGGCATCATCCTGGCCGGGCTGTGGCCGCAGGTCGCGTACTGCATGATCCTGTACCTGACCGGGCTCACCGGCATCAACTCCGAGCTGGTCGAGGCGGCCAGGCTCGACGGCGCCAAGGGTTTCCGGCTGCTGCGCCACGTCATCGTCCCGCAACTGCGGCCGGCGACGTTCATCGCCATCGTCGTCTGCGTGGTCGGCGCGCTGCGTTCGTTCGACCTGGTGTCGATCATGACCAAGGGCGGCCCGTACGACAGCTCCTCGGTGCTGGCGTACTACATGTACGCGCAGACCTTCGGCTCGTTCCGCTACGGCTACGGGGCGGCGATCGCCACCGTGCTGTTCCTCATCATGGACGTCTACATCGCGTTCTTCCTGATCTCGATGCTGCGCCGCGAGCGGGTGCGCTGATGTTCCCGACCCCGATCCAGCACGCGAGCGCGCGGACACGGGCGCTGTACCGGACGGCGGTGCCGGTCAGCCTGCTGGTCTGGCTGCTGCCGCTGTTCGCCATCGCACTCACCTCGGCGCGCTCGCTCGACGACCTGTCGCGCGGCAACTACTGGGGCTGGCCCACGCATTTGCAGATCGCGCGGAACTACACTTCGGTGTTCACCTCCTCGCCGATGGGCCGCTACCTGATCAACAGCGTCGTCATCACCATCCCGGCGGTGGCGGGCACGCTGGCGGTCTCGACCATGGCCGGGTTCGCGCTGGCGCGCTACAAGTTCCGCGGCAACGTCCTGCTGTTCGCGACCTTCATCGCCGGCAACTTCGTGCCGTTCCAGGTGCTGATGATCCCGGTCCGCGACCTGATGATCCACGTCATCCCGCTATACGACACGGTGTGGGCGCTGATGCTGTTCCACATCGCGTTCCAGACCGGGTTCTGCACCCTGTTCATCCGCAACTTCGTGCGCGAGCTGCCGGACGCGCTGGTGGAGTCGGCGCGCATCGAGGGCGTCACCGAGTTGCGCATCTTCCGCCACGTCATCCTGCCGCTCATGCGCCCGGCGCTGGCGGCGCTCGCGGTGCTGGAGTTCACCTTCATCTGGAACGACTATTTCTGGGCGCTGGTGCTGGTGCAGTCGGACTCTGCCCGCCCGGTCACGGCCGGGTTGCAGGCGCTGGCCGGGATGTGGCTCGCGTCGTGGCAGTTGATGAGCGCCGGCGCGCTGGTCGCGGCGGCACCGTCAGTGGTGATCTTCTTCGTCATGCAGCGGCACTTCATCGCCGGGCTGACCCTGGGAGCGGTCAAGGAATGAAGTCCTGGCGACTGGACGGGGACAGGAGCACGTTGCTGCTGCTGGCGCGCGGCGACGGCCTGCCCGAGATCGTGCATTGGGGCGCGACCCTGCCGCCGCTCGACGTGGCCGAGGTGGCTTCGATGCGCGACCGCGTGGTCGCCCGCAACGCGCTCGACACCGACGTGCCGTTCGCCACGCTGCTGCCGACGCTGGGTGCCGGCACGTTCGGATCGCCGGCGTGGGCGGCGTCGCGCGGGCAGGAGGACTGGACCGCCGAGTTCCGGCTCGACCGGGTGGAGCAGCCGCCGCATGGCTTGGTGCTGCACGCCGCCGACGCCGCGAGCGGGGTGGCGCTGCGGATCACGCTCGGGCTGAGGGGCGACGTGCTGACGCAGCGGGCCACGGTGACGGCGCGGCGGCCGATCGCGGTGCGGCACCTGGCCGCCGGCGTGTTCGCGCTGCCGGCGCGCGCGCAGACCTTGCTCGCGCTGGGCGGGCATTGGGGGCACGAGTTCACCGAGTTGCGCACGCAGCTTCCGATGGGGATGCTGGCGATCGAGAACCGGCGCGGCCGCACCTCGCACGACCGGCAGCCTTCGCTGCTGGCATTGGCCGAAGCGACCGGCGAGGCGTGGGGCGTGCATCTCGGCTGGAGCGGCAACCACCGCACCACCGCCGAGCGGCAGCCGGACGGCTCGCTGCTGGTGCAGACGGCGGCGCTGCTGCACCCGGGCGAGGTCGAGGCGGGCGAGTACGCGACGCCGGAGGCGGTGTGCGCCTACTCCGCCGAGGGCCTGGCCGGGCTGTCGCGCGCCCTGCACCGGCACGTGCGCGAGCGGGTGCTCGACTGGCCCGGCGGGCGGATGTCGCCGCGCCCGGTCACGCTCAACACGTGGGAAGGCACCTACTTCGCCCATGACGAGCAGCGTCTCATGGCGCAGGCCACGGCGGCGGCGAAGCTCGGCATCGAGCGCTTCGTGCTCGACGACGGCTGGATGCTGGGCCGCCACGACGACACCGCGGGCCTCGGCGACTGGACGCCCGACCCGGCGAAATACCCGAACGGGTTGCTGCCGCTGGCGCGCCATGTCGAGGCGTGCGGGATGCGGTTCGGCCTGTGGGTCGAGCCGGAGATGGCCAACCCGGACAGCGACTTCCTGCGCGCGCATCCGGACGCGACATTGCAGGTCGCGGGCCGGCCTTTGCGCACCGCGCGCAACCAGGTGGTGCTCGACCTCACCCGCCGGGACGTGCGCGAGGCGGTCGTCGCCGCGTTGGAGCGGCTGCTCGCGACGCTGCCGATCCGCTATCTCAAGTGGGACATGAACCGCGAGCTGGTCGCCGCCGGCGACGCGACGGGGCGGCCGGCCTACGACGCGCAGGTGCGGGCGCTGTATGCGATGTGGTCGGGGTTGCGCGGCAAGTTTCCCGAGCTGGAGATCGAGAGTTGCGCCTCGGGCGGCGGGCGGGCGGATTACGGCGCGCTCGCCTCCACCCACCGCGTCTGGGCGTCCGACTGCACCGACGCGCTCGACCGGCTAGCGATCCAGCGCGGCGCGCTGCGCTTCCTGCCGCCGGAGGTGATCGGCGCCCACGTCGCGGCCAGCCCGAACCACCAGACCGGGCGCCGGCACACGCTGGCGTTCCGTGCCGCCGTGGCGCTGTTCTTCCACATGGGCGTCGAACTCGACCCGCTGGCGCTGTCCGCCGCCGAGCAGGAGGAACTGGCGGCATGGATCGCGCTGCACAAACGATTGCGCCCGCTGCTGCACGCCGGCGGGCATGTCGCGTTGCCGGTCGAGGACGGTCGCAGCCTGCTGGGCGTCGTGGCCGAAGATGGCGGCGAGGCGGCGTACCTGGTGGCACAGGAGGCGTCGGCGGTCCACGCGATCCCGCCGCCGTTGCGTCTGCCCGGACTCGACCGCGAGGCGCGCTACCGGGTGACGGCGCCGCCGCCGCAAGGCTTGCCGCCGCGGGCCTCGGCCACGCACCGCGCGCTCCACGCCGGCGGGATCGTGCTGCCAGGGGGCGCGCTGACGGCCGGCTTCGCGCCTTGGCCCATGGAACCCGAGAGCGCCCTGGTGCTGCACGCCGCCCGCGAAGGAGGCTGAGCCATGGCGGAGGTTTCGCTGCGGCGGGTGGTCAAGCGGTTCGGCCCGGTCACGGTCATCGACGACATCTCGCTCGACGTCGAGCGCGGCGAGTTCTGCGTGTTCGTGGGCCCGTCCGGCTGCGGCAAGTCGACGCTGCTGCGCATGATCGCGGGGCTCGAGGACATCAGCGAGGGCCAGCTCCACATCGGCGGGCGCGAGATGACGCGCATCCCGCCGGCCAACCGCGGCATCGCCATGGTGTTCCAGTCCTACGCGCTCTACCCGCACATGACGGTCGCGGAGAACATCAGCTTCGGCCTGCGCATGGCGAACGCCCCCAAGGCCGAGATCGCGCGCCGGGTGCGGCAGGCGGCCGGCTTGCTCGAACTGGGCCCGTTGCTCGCCCGCCGGCCGTCGCAGCTCTCCGGCGGGCAGCGCCAGCGGGTCGCGATCGGGCGGGCGATCGTGCGCGAGCCGGCGGTGTTCCTGTTCGACGAGCCGCTGTCCAACCTCGACGCGGCGCTGCGGCTGCAGACCCGCGTGGAAATCCTCAAGCTGCACCAGCAGCTCGGCGCCACGATGGTCTACGTGACGCACGACCAGGTCGAGGCGATGACCATGGCCGACAAGATCGTGGTGCTGCAGGCCGGGCGGATCGAGCAGGTCGGCTCGCCGCTCGAGCTGTACCACGCGCCGCGCAACCTGTTCGTGGCGCGGTTCATCGGCTCGCCCAAGATGAACGTGCTGCCGGCGCGGGTCGAGCGGGTGGCGGACGGGGTGGCGCACCTGACGCTGCCGGGCGAGGTCGCGTTCGCGCTGCCGACCCGGGGTGCGGCCGTGGCGCCGGGCGAGGCGCTGCTCGGCATCCGCCCGGAGCACGTCACCTTGACGCCGGCCGAGGCGGCGCTGGCCGGGCGCGTGCAACT
>CAXTVL010000152.1:0-6540 GCA_964247515.1 uncultured Acetobacteraceae bacterium
AGCGTGTCACGGTCGAGCCAGTCGACGCGGCCCTTGGCCTCGGGCAGCGCGAAGCCCGCGGGCACGAAGCGGCGCAGGCCGAGGTCGAACTCGCGCAGCACCGCCGCGTCGCTGCCGCCGCGCGACAGGCGGACGATCGCCAGCGCGTGTTCCGGCTCCAGGGTGGTGGCGCCCTGCCACACCCAGTCCTCGCCTTCGGCCGCCGCCAGCGCGTCGAGGTCGAGCAGGACGTCCCAGTCCGGGGCCTCGGTGCGGTAGGAGGCGAGCGTGGTGCGGCGCCACAGGCCGCGCGGTTGCGCCGCGTCGCGCCAGAAATTGTATAGCAGGCCGCCGCGCCGGGTGGGGACGGGGAGGTTGTCCGGCCGGTCGAGCAGCGTGCGCAGGATCTCGCGATCGGCTTCGGTGCGCGCGCCCCCGAAACGCGCCAGTGTCGCCGCCGTCTGCGCGTCGGCCCATTCGGTCGCGCGCGCGCCCTCGACCTCTTCCAGCCACAGCCAGGGATCGTCGTCCGGCGCGGCGAGGGTCGGGGCATTGTCGGCCATGGGCCTGCCATCGGTTGCGTTGCCACCCGAGTTTCACATGGCGGCGAGGCGTTCGGCAATGCGTGACGCTACGCCGGCTCGGCGCCGAACACCCGCTTGACCAGGGTCCGCAGCAACACGAACACGCCCTCGACGCCGAACCCCGCCAGGAAGCTGACACCCGAGGCGGTGAGGGTGAGCGAGCCGATCAGGTCCGGCTGCAGGCTCGCCGCCACCGGCTCCGAGGCGCTGAAGAACAGGCCGATGCAGGCCCCGATCACGCTGCCGAGCACCAGCCTGATCCACGACTGGATGTGGTCGTCGGGCGCCAGCAGGCTTTGGCGCAGCTTGCCGTAGAAGTCCAGGATGACGAAGGCGGCCGCGCCCAGCATCGCGAACAGCACCGGCAGCACGTAGTTGCCGAGCACGACCAGGATGGGCGCGACCAGCAGCTCGCTGTCCACGTGGATCGGGTCCGCGGCGAGCGGCACGATCGGGTCGGCATGGGTCTGGCATGTCGTACAGAGCGCGTGGCTCACGGCGCGCAAGATCGTGGCCAAGAAATCGAAGCCGGCGCCGGCCATGGCCGGCCAATCCGTGACGTAGGCGTTGACCGCCTCGTGTGCGAGGAAGAAGCTGTCGCCGAGTTGCCTGTCGCGGTCACACACATCCTGCTCCGCCGGGCTGCCGAACACCGCGTCCTGCGCTGCCGCGTCCAGCAGGGCATGGTTGTCCCCGTCCGCATTGGGTAGGGCGAAGAACAGCAGCCGCGAACGGTCGCACAGCCTGATCGTGAGCCCGGCCGCCAAGACGCCCGGCTGGACCAGGACCTGTTCCAGCCGCGCCTTCTCGCGCGACACCTCCTCCTGCTTGGCGCGCAGGTCGACGAGGTTGTGCAGCAGGGACTTGCCCAGCGCCACCTTGGTCGAATCCCAAACCGTCACGATGGTGATCAGCAGTGCGAAGGCGAGCAGCGCGTACTGCCCGAAGCGATGCAGGCGCGCACCGGGGCCGAGGCCGGCGTAGGCCCGCTCGGCCAGCACGGCGCGCGAGCGCACGGCCTCGCCCCGCCGGTTGCCCACCACCATCGCCGTGTAGGCGACCGTCAATCCGGAGGCGGGACGGATCAAGGCGTTGAGCGCGTCCCGGGCCAGCAGCAGGAAGGAGATGTCGGGCGGTGCCACGGCGCCATCGCCGACATTGTCCAGATCGGCCTGCAGCCCGGTGATCCGCGCCAGCACGGCCGGCACCGGCGTCGCGCGCCCGCTCGCTGCGGCATCGTCGAATACCTCCAAATCGAGCAGTGTCTTCGCGGGGCAACCCGCCACGTAGTCGAGCAGCATCGCCACTTCGTCGAGGATGGCGCGCTCGTAGCCGACCGAGCTCGGTGTCACGGCCTGCGACTGCATCGGGTCCTCCGGTTGCGGGACGTGTACCCACGAGATTTCGATCGACCAGTCCGGGGCGTGCAAACTCGCGAACAGTCGGCTATCACTGCCGGCGCGTCCCGCCGAGGAGGCTGGCTCCGCTCATGGCAGAACTGCGCAAGTTCGAGGGCGTCCCGGGTGTGCAGCGCCGGCTGGCCGCGATCCTGTCGGCCGACGTCAAGGGCTACAGCACGATGATGGCGTCCGACGAGGACGCCACCCACCGCCGCATCACAGAGACGGTGCGGCGCCTCGTGGCCCGCATCGAGCGGTTCGGCGGCACCGTGTTCACGCTCGCCGGCGACGGGCTGCTGGCGGAGTTTCCCAGCTCGGTGAACGCGATGCGGCTGGCGCTCTGGGTGCAGTCCGAGTTGGCGGCGGACGAGCCGGCGGGTGGGCCGCGGATAGAATTCCGCATCGGCATCAACGTGGGCGACGTGCTGGTACACGAGGGCGCCATCGGCGGCGACAGCGTGAACGTGGCGGCAAGGCTGGAGGAGGCGGCGCCGCCGGGCGGCATCTGTATCTCGCGCGGCGTCTACGAGCAGGTCCACCGCGTGGTCGACCTGTCCTACGAGCCGATGGGGGTCGTGGCGTTCAAGAACCTCTCGGCGCCGGTCGAGGTGTTCCGGGTCGCGGCGCAGCGCGGGGCGCCGCCACCGGGTGCCGTGTCGATGGCGCTGCTGGGCTCGACGACGCTGCGCTGCCAGGGCCGCGACGTGGCGCTGCGCAGCCGCAAGGCGCGGGCGGTGCTGGCCTACCTGGCGCTGAGCGAGAGCCGCAAGGAGACCCGCGAGCGGCTGGTCGGCCTGTTGTGGAGCGAGACCGCAGAGGACCGCGCGCGGGCGTCGTTGCGCCAGGTGCTGCACGAGTTGCGCGAGACGCTGGAGGCGGCCGGATGCCACGCCCTCGTGGCGAGCCGCGACAGCCTGCGGTTCGACGCCGCCCATCTGCGGGTGGATGTCTGGGAGGTGATCGGCCAGGCAGAGGCGTTCGAGGTGCACGACCTGCTGCTCGGGCCGCCGCGCGTGGCCGACGCGTTGTTGCAGGACCTCGCCGGCATCGACCCGGCGTTCGACGATTGGGCGCAGGCCAGGCGGCAGGCGCTGCACGACCAGGTGCTGCGACATCTCGAGGACGGCTTGGCGGCGCGCGCCGACGACAAACGCGCGGCCCGTCGGCTGGCCGCCGCAATCCTGTGCCAGGACCCGACGCACGAGGAGGCGTGCCGCCGGGTGATGCGCGCGCGTGCCGAGGACGGCGACGTACCGGGCGCGTTGCGCGCCTACGAGGCGCTGTGGCGGCTGCTCGATCAGGATTACGACATGGAGCCCGCCCCCGCCACGCAGGCGCTGGTGGCGGAGATCAAGCTGGGGCGGCTCGATGCACCGGTGCCGGCGTCGGTCGCGGCGGCGCCCGCGAGGCCGTTGCCGCCGCGCATCGCGCTGCTGGTCGAACCGTTCAGCAAGTACCGTGTGGACCCGGACCGCGCCTACTTGGTCGAAGGCTTCCGCCACGACCTGATCGCCTGTCTGGTGCGGTTCCGCGAGTGGTTCGTGATCGGCAGCGACACGAGGGCGGCGCGCGAGCACGTCGCGCCCGGCGTGCCGCACTACCAGGTCGCGGCGATGGCCTACCAGACCGGCGACGGCATCACCCTGGTGCTGACGCTGCAGGCGCTCGACGCCAACATCTATGTCTGGAGCGAGCGGTTCGCGCTGACGCTCGACGCGTGGTTCGAGGCGCAGCAGCGCATCGTGCGCCGGATCGCCACCTCGCTCAACGTCCAGCTCTCCGCCGAGCGGCTGGCGCGCCTCGCCGGCGAGCCCGACGTGTCGCTGCACGTCTATGACAAATGGCTGCGCGGGCAGGCGATGACGGTGACGTTCAGCCCCGACACCTGGAGCCGCGCCACCCAGATCTTCGACGACGCGGTCAAGGACGCGCCAGAGTTCTCGCTGGGCTACAGCAGCCTGGTCGAGATGCACAACACGGTGCACATCGTCCATCCCGGCATGTTCCGTGATCTCGAACGCGCCGAGGCGACGCTGCAGCTCGCGCGCAAGGCGGTGGCGCTCGACCCGCTGGACACGCGCGCCCAGCTCTGCCTCGGCTGGTCGTACGCCATGGCGCGGCGCTACGCGCAGGCGGCGGTGCACATGGACCTCGCTTGCGGGCTCAACGCCAACGACGCGTGGGCGACGATCTCGACAGCGCTGTTCTACGCCTTCTACGGCGAGCCACGGCGCGCCGTCGAATTGGCCGCGCAGGCGATGGCGATGTTGCTGGTGCCAAGTGCCACGCATTGGGCATACCAGGTCAGCATCCTGTTCCTGGCCGGCGACTACGAGGGCGCGATCGAGGCGGTGGACCAGGCGCAGGACGTGATCCGCACGATGCCGGCGTGGCGTGCCGCGGCGCACTACCATCTCGGGCGCACCGAGGCGGCGGCCGAGGAGGCGCGGCGGTTCGTGGCCAACATCCGCGCCAACTGGTTCGGCACCATGCCGGCCAGCGACGAGGCGATCGCCCGATGGCTGCTGCACCTCTACCCGATCAGCCAGGCCGAGCACTGGGAGCGCCTGCGCGCGGGCGTGGCCGGCGCCGGGTTGCCCGCCGCCGGCCTGCGCCATCACGCCTGGTAGGCGCATCCCCGGTCAGCGACAATTGCTGATGGTGTAGTCGCCGATCCGCATGTCGTGGAACCGCATCGGATCCTCGATGTCCGGCCTGGCGTCGTTGAACGCCTCCGTGCTGTAGAAGGACGGCAGCAGGTAGCGCGCCCCTGGCGTGCCGAGCTCGACCTCGGCCGCTTCGAGGATGTCCTTGGCCGGCAGCCGCAAGACCAGGTGCTGTCGGTCGCCCTGCACCAGGGTGAGGTCGGTGTAGGTGTCTGGCATGGTCAGGATCGCGCCGGCATTCGCCGCCTGCGCCCGCAACTCCTCGATCGTGGTCGGGCGCGGATAGGAATTGCCGTTGCGGATGTGGTCGACGCCGGTGGCCCAGGTCTTGATGAGCCTGCCCCATTGCTCGAAGTTCTCGACGGTCGGCTGGTCACTCATGGTTTTCTCCCAATGAAACGGTCATGCGAAGGCGGGCGGTGTCGCGGCCCGCAGCTCGGCGCCCTCGGCCACGAACGCCACGAGCCCGGCCATGTCGCCGATCTCCGGCACTGGGTCGAGCACGTTGCGGCCATACACAATCTCGGCCAGCCGGCGCAGGCTGTCGCGCAGATCGGTGTCCACTTGTTCCCAGGGCTGCCGCGCCCTCGCCAGCGCGCCCAGGATCACCTCAGCCACGATGATCGAGCCGAGCGTGCCCAGCCGGCGTCCATCCTGGGTATGCGCCGCCTCGAACAGCACGAAGAACGGCAGCGGCGGGTCGGCGGCGAGCCGGGCCACGTCGTCGTCGGTGAGCGCGCCGTAGCTGGGGGACGCGCGCAGCCAATCGCGCAACGCCGCCACGCGCCCGGGCATGTCGGCGAGCAGCGGCGAGGCTGCGATCAAGGCCGGCCGAGTGGCCCCGATCTCGCGCACCAGCGCGTCGACCGACCACAGCCCCACGGCCGCGGCGCTGACCAAGTCTCGATACGCCAAGCCTAGCATCTGCGACTCGTCGATCGCTGGGAAGAAATCGTCGCTGTCGAGTCCTGCGCTGAACTGCGGGCCGATCCGCTGGCTCAGGTTGGGCGCCGCGTCGCCGGGCGCGAAGAAGCGCGACCACCGCACGATCCAGTTCGCATCCAGCGGCATGGCGCCGGGATCGCGGCTGGAACTGTGCCGCAGCGTGTCGTCGAGGCTCAGCGCGTCGCCGGTGTTGATGACGTAGCCGGGGCGCACCATGGCGTGCCCGAACCGGAACGCGCCGTGCGAGAACTCCAGCGGCACAGCCCCGCCCGCCGCGACGAAGCCGTCGGCCTCGGCGTAGTGGCGTAGCACGTCCGGGTCGAGGATGCGGGGCAGCAGGTCGTGTCGGACGACGCGGCGGTAGATCAGCGTGGTTGCCTCGCGGGCGCACTGGAAGCTCAGCGCGGCGCTGCGCTGGAACGCGGTCGCCGAGACCGGCAGCAGGTCGACGACGCGGTTGTGCAAGTGGTGGAACAGCGCCGTGAGCTGGGCGATGATGGCGTGGTCGTCGTTGCGCGGGTCGGCGATGAGCGCCTCGGTGCGGCCGCCGCGCGGGCAGCCGGACGCGTCGGGCAGCGCCGCGCGCGCGATGTCGCGGAACGGGCACGCGGTTCCAGGATTGGCAGGGTCGGCGGCCATGCGTCCGAGCCGCAGCTTGCGGCGGCTCTGGTCCTGCGGGTCGTCGATCGCGTAGGCCCACGGCGTCACGTTGGGGCCGCCGCCGTAGATGGTGTCGAGGCGCAAGCCCGCTTCACGCGAATTGGCCAGTCCCGACACGTCACCTTGCAGCAGCGAGGCCGGCAGCGAGCTCTGCACCAGGTCGTGCGCCACGAGTTGCAGCAGGTAGGTGTAGCCGGACGGGATGTCCGGGTTGTCGCGCCCGCCCGCACCGGGCCACTGCTCGGCCCGCATCCGGCCGGCCAGGCGCGCGAGCACGCCACGGATCGCGGCGTGCCGGTCCGGCCG
>CAXTVL010000153.1:0-6528 GCA_964247515.1 uncultured Acetobacteraceae bacterium
CCGCCATCCTGACCGCGCACACCGCCCCAGCCGCTCCGGCGCCGGCCAAGGCGCCCGCCCCGGCGGCGGCGGGCTCGGCGCGCCCGATGCTGCTCGCCGATGTGGGTGCCGTGGTGGCGGTGGCGTCCGGCAAGGGCGGCGTCGGCAAGTCGACCACCGCGGTCAACCTCGCCGTGGCTTTGGCGCAACTGGGCCTGCGGGTCGGCTTGCTCGACGCAGACATCTACGGGCCGAGCTTGCCCCGGATGCTGGGCGTCGGCCGCAAGCCTGAGCTCGACGGTCAGCTCATGGTGCCGTTGCAGGCCTGGGGCCTGAAGGTGATGTCGATCGGCTTCCTGGTCGAGGAGGAGACCGCGATGATCTGGCGCGGTCCCATGGTGATGAGCGCCCTGGAGCAGATGATGGGTCAGGTGGCCTGGGGCCCGCTCGACGTCATGGTGGTCGACATGCCGCCCGGCACCGGCGACGTGGCGCTGACCATGGCGCAGCGGGTCAGCCTGGCCGGGGCGGTGATCGTCTCGACGCCGCAGGACATCGCCCTGCTCGACGCGCGGCGGGGGGTGCGGATGTTCGAGAAGACGCAGGTGCCGGTGCTGGGCCTGATCGAGAACATGAGCTATTTCTGCTGCCCGGCCTGCCAACACCGCAGCGAGATCTTCGGCCACGGCGGGGCGCGCACCGAGGCGGCGCGGCTCGGCATCGAGTTCCTGGGCGAGGTGCCGCTGTTGCTCGACATCCGCACCGCGTCAGACGGCGGCGCGCCGATCGTGGCGGCCGAGCCTTCGAGTGCGGCGGCGGGGGTGTTCCGCGAGATCGCCGGCCGGCTGCGGGACAAACTCTCCGCGCGGGAGACGGCGGGCGGCCCGCGTATCGTGATCGATTGAGACGCGCGGGCGCCTGCTACGCCAAGGCTGGCGCCAGATCGGTGTGCGTGAACTCGTTGCCTTTGAACAGCAGCGGATGACCCGTGGCGCTGGCAAGGGCATAGGAGAAGCAATCTCCAATGTTCAGGCCGGCTGTATGACGGCCCTTGCCATAGGTGCGGAACGCCCCGATCGCGAGGGCGGCCTGCTGCGGTGTGACGGCGACGACCTCCGCACCGGTGAAGATGAAGAAGCGCTCCAGCAATTCGCGACCGGCATCCCCCTTGCGGCCCTCCACGACACAGGAAAGTTCAACCCGAGTGACAGCGGAGACGAGGCGCGCGGCCGCACGTTCGATCGCTTCGACATACCGAAGATGGTCGTTTTCCTCAAAGAGGATCGCGACGACGGCCGATGTGTCGATCACCATCAAACCCACATGCCAGCATCATCGTAGCCGACGATCGCGTCTGGGTGGCGAACGTCGCGATCCGGCAGGGCGGCGCACTCCCGACCCAATGCGACCAACTGGTCGGCGAGCCGGGCCGGCTGTCCACGCCGCAACCGCTCTCGCTCCAATCTCTCCCGCAACGCCTTGCGGATCGCGTCGGTCAGTGTCTCCCCAGTCAGTGCGGCCACTTCACGGGCCAGGCTGTCCGTCTCCCTGTCCTTCAGGCTCAGCGCCATTGGAGGCTCCCGAGTTATATAACTGGAGCCTACTTATATAAATTCCTGCTGCGGAACGCAACGTCGCTCACCCCGAAGGCGTCAGCACCGGCGCGGCCCGCCGCGCGTCTGCGACCACCTCGCCCCGCCGGCCCAGCACCTCGTCGAGCCAGTCGGCGCGCATCTCCGGCACGCTCGACAGCAGCAGCTCGGTGTACGGGTGGTACGGCGGCGCGAACACCGTGGCGGTCTCGCCGCCGGCGACCATGCGCCCCTTGAGCATCACCGCGACCTTGTTGGCGATGCGCTTCACCGTGCCGAGGTCGTGGGTGATGAACAGGTAGGCGACTCCCAGCTCCTCCTGCAGCCGCTTCAGCAGCTTGAGGATTTCCTCGCCGACCAATTGGTCGAGCGCGCTGGTGACTTCGTCGCAGATGATGATGTCGGGCTCGGCGGCGAGTGCCCGGGCGATGCCGACGCGCTGCTTCTGGCCGCCGGACAGCTCGCCCGGCTTGCGGTTGATGAAGTGCTCCGGCAAATCCATCATCCGCAGCAGCTCCAGCACCCGCGCGCGCACCTGGCGCCGGCCGCGGCCGAAGTAGAACTCGACCGGGCGGCCGATGATCTCCAGCAGCGTCTGGTTCGGGTTCAGCGCCACGTCGGCCATCTGGTAGATCATCTGGATGCGCCGCTTCTGGTCGCGGGTGCGGGCGGCCAGCGCCGGCGGCAGCGACTTGCCCTCGAACGTCACGTCGCCCGCCTCGCGCGGCAGCAGGCCGATGATGACCCGCGCCAGCGTCGACTTGCCGCTGCCGCTCTCGCCCACCACCGCCAGCGTGTCGCCGCGATACAGCGCCACGCTGACGTCGTCGATCACCCGCACCAGCCCGGAATAGCTCGCGACGGCGTGGCTGACTTCGAGCAGCGGCTGCTCGACGGCGCCTTCGGCCAGCAGCACGTCGTGCCCCTGCGTGCGCTCCGCCACCAGCCGGCGCGTGTATTCCTGCCGCGGCGCCTGCAATATCTGGGTCGAGGTGCCCAGTTCGATCATCTTGCCGTGGCGCAGCACCATGATGTGGTCGGCGATCTGCGCCACCACGGCGAGGTCGTGGGTTATGTAGATCGCCGCCGTGCCGCTCTCGCGGATCAGCTTGCGGAACGAGGCCAGCACCTCGACCTGCGTGGTGACGTCGAGTGCGGTGGTCGGCTCGTCGAACACCAGGATGTCGGGCCGCGCGGCCATCGCCATCGCCGCCATGGCGCGCTGCAACTGCCCGCCGCTGACCTGGTGCGGGTAGCGGTCGCCGAAACTGTCGGGGTTGGGCAACTCCAGTTCGCGGAACAGCTCGCGAGCCCGCGCCTGGGCCTCGCGCTCGCCCATCAAGCCCTGGCGCAGCGGGATTTCGCAGACCTGGTGCATCAGCGTCATCGCGGGGTTGAAGCTGGCCGCCGCCGATTGCGCGATGTAGGCGATCCCCGGCCCGCGCAACGCCCGCCGCTGCGCCGCCGTCATGGCACGGATGTCGCGGCCCTCGAACACGATGGTGCCGCCGACGATGGCGCAGCCGCCGCGGGTGTAGCCCATCGCCGCCAGCCCGATGGTCGACTTGCCGGCGCCGCTCTCTCCGATCAGGCCCAGCACCTCGCCCCGGCGCAGCGTGAAGCTCACGTCGTCGACCAGCACCGGCCCGGGCCCATGGTCGGTCCGCACCTGGACCCGCATCTTGTCGACGACGAGGATTTCCTCGCCTGCTTGACGTGGTGACTTCATGCGCCCTCCCCGTGGCCGCGCGAATGGATCGACAGCATCCAATCGACCACGAAGTTGACCCCGATGGTCAGGATCGCGATGGCGGCGGCCGGATACAGCGGTGCCGCGATGTCGTAGGCGATCATGTCGCGGTAGTCGCGCACCATACTGCCCCAGTCCGCGAACGGCGGCTGCACGCCCAGGCCCAGGAACGACAACGCCGCCACGAACAGGAAGGCGAACGAGAAGCGCAGGCCGAACTCGGCGATCAGCGGCGCCATGGCGTTGGGCAATATCTCCTTGCGGATCACCCACCACAGCCCTTCCCCGCGCACCTTCGCCACCTCGACGTATTCGAGCGCGCCCAGGTTCATCGCGAGTGCCCTGGCCAGGCGGAACACCTTGACGCTGTCGAGCAGGGCCACGGTCACGACGATCACCGGCAGCGACGTGCCGAGCACCGAGAGCACGACGAACGAGAAGATCAGGGTCGGCATGGAGAGAATCAGGTCGACCAGCCGCGACAGCAGGGTGTCGATCCAGCCGCGGCTCAAGGCCGCCGCGAAACCGGTGGTGACGCCGAGCGCGAAGCTGAGGCAGGTGATCACCAGCGACAGGCCGATCGACATGCGGGCGCCGTACAACAGCCGGCTCAGCAGGTCGCGGCCGAGATTGTCGAGGCCGAGCCAATGCTGCGGGTCGGCCTCGGCCCAGGCGTCGCCCAGCACGTCGGCCTGGCCGAACGGCGCCAGCAGCGGCGCGCCCACCGCCGCGACCAGGTTGATCGCCACGATCAGCAGCCCGATCGCCGCCGGGATCGACAACCGGTGCCCGAGCAGGCGGAGCTGGAAACGGCGGCGCGCCTTGCGGGCGCCGAGTGCCGCGTCGCTCATCGCGGCTGCCGCAGGCGCGGGTTGCTCATGATCGCCAGGATGTCGGCGCTCATGTTGAGCAGGATGAAGGCAGCGGCGAAGATCAGCCCGCAGGCCTGCACCACCGGCACGTCGTGCTTGCTCACCGCGTCGACCATGAGCTGCCCCAGGCCCGGATAGACGAACACCGCCTCGACCACCACGACGCCCACGATCAGGTAGGCCATGTTGAGCGCGATCACGCTGATGATCGGCGCCAAGGCGTTGGGGAAGGCGTGCCGCACCACGACACGCGATTTCGGCAGCCCCTTGAGGAACGCCATCTCGATGTAGGGGCTGGCCATGATCTGCAGCACGCTGGCCCGGGTCATCCGCATCATGTGCGCCACCACCACCAGCACGAGGGTCAGCATCGGCAGGAACGCCAGGTCGAACCGCTGCAGGATCGGCGTGTCCGGGGTGACGTTGGCCAGGCTCGGGAACCAGCCGAGCCGGACCGAGAGGTATTTCACCAGCAGGTAGCCGACCAGGTACTCCGGCACCGATATGGTCAGCAGCGTCACGAAGTTGACCACGCGGTCGTAGACGCTGCCCTGCCAGATCGCCGCCGCCAGCCCAAGCCCGACCGCGAGCGGCACCGCGATCACCGCCGCGTACAGCGCCAGGAACAGCGTGTTCTTGACCCGCGGGGTCAGCTCCTCGACGACGTCGCGGTGACTGGCGAGGCTGTGGCCGAGGTCGCCGCGGGCGGCGTTGCCGAGCCACTCGACGTAGCGCACCGGCGCCGGACGGTTGAGGCCCAACTCGGCACGCATCTCCGCGAGGCTCTCCGGTGTCGCCGAGTTCTGCAGGATGGCCGAAGCGAGGTCGCCGGGCAGGATTTCGGTGCCGGCGAAGATCAGCACCGACGCCGCCAGCAGCGTCAGCACGCCGAGGCCGAGCCTTTGCGAAATCAGTCGCAGCACGGGATCAGGCCTTCATCCATGCCTTGTCGACCACGTAGCCGTTGTCCATGTCGAACAGCGAGTGCGGGGTGTGGCCGCCGACCTTGGCGCTGTGGGCGTCGATCCAGTCGCGGAACGCCGGGATCACCGTGGCCCCCTCCTCGTCCAGCAGCCGCTGGCACTCGAACACCAATTGCTTGCGCTTGGCGTCGTTCAGCTCCGATTTCGCCGCCGTCAATGCCGCCGCAAACTTCGGGTTCTCGTAATGGCTCTCGTTCCACGGCGCGTTCGGGCCGTAGGCCACCGCCAGCATCTGCGTCGCGGTGGTGCGCCCGGCCCAGTAGCTCGTGACACAGGAGCCCTTGAGCCAGACGTTGTCCCAGAACCCGTCGGCCGGCTCCTTCTTCACGTCGATCTTGAGACCCGCCTTGGCGGCGCTGGCCTGCATCAGCGTGCCCATGTCGACGGCGCCGTTGAACGCGGCGTCGGACGCCTGCAACAGGATGGCGCCGGAGAAGCCAGACTTCTTCAGGTAGAACTTGGTCTTGTCGGGATCGTAGGCGATCTGCGGCAGCGTGTTGTTGTAGTCCTTGTCGCCGCGCGAGATCGGGTGGTCGTTGCCGACCGCTCCGTAGCCGCTGAACAGCGTCCGCACGATCTGCGCCCGGTCGACGCCGTATTTCATCGCCATGCGCAAGTTCTTGTCCCGGAACGGCGCCTTGTCCTGCAGCATCGAGACCAGCGCGTGCCAGCCGCCGGCCGCCACCACCAGCGACACGCCCGGCCGCCGCTTGATCATCGCCGCCGTCTTCGGGTCGACCCGGTTGATGGCGTCGACCTGGCCCGACACCATCGCACTCATCCGCGCCGAGGTGTCGTTGATGACGGTGACGTCGAACGCGTCGACGTTGGCGCGGCCGGGCTTCCAGTAGTTCGCGAACCGCTTGCCGGTGGCGCGCACGCCGGCGTCGAAATGGTCGACCGTGTAGCCGCCGGTGCCGATGGCGTGCGCCCAGTCCTTGAAGCCGTCGGGCACCATCTTGGCGTGGTAGTCGGTCAGCACGGCGGGGAACTCGGCGTCGCCCGCGGTCAGGGTGATCAGGATCTGGTTCGGCGTCAGCTTCCGGACGTCGGCGATCTCCTTGAACGAGCCGGCGGCGCCGGACTTGGTGTTGCCGCGGTGCAGGTTGATCGAATAGATCGCGTCGTCGGCGTCGAACGTCTTGCCGTTGTGGAAGGTGACGCCCTTGCGCAGGTTGAACACCCATTCCATCGCGCCCGGCTTGGCTTCCCAGCTCTCGGCCAGCTCCGGCACCGAGGAGCGGTCGGGTGCCGGCTCGACCAGCGCGTTGTAGTGCGCGGCTCCGGTCACGACCATGACGCTGTCGGTCCAGACGGTCGGGTCCAGCGTGTCGGCGGCGGCAGCACCACCG
>CAXTVL010000154.1:0-6519 GCA_964247515.1 uncultured Acetobacteraceae bacterium
ATGCTGCGGGCGATCGCCACCATGGCCGGCGCCGGCGCCCGCACCTGCGAGACCGCCGATGCCATCGTGGGCGCGCACCGCGACGGCGTCCCCGTGGTGGTGCCCTGCGTCGAGAACGGCGCCGCGATCGGCGACAACCCGGCCAACGTCGCGCGGCTGCGCGGCCTTGGCGCCGTCTACCTGACGCTCACCCATAACGGCCACAACGCGCTGGCCGACAGCTCGGTGCCGCGCGCCGATCTGGGCGACGCGCCGACGCTGCACGGCGGCCTCAGCGCCCTGGGCCGCGAGGCGATCGCCGCGATGAACCGCGCCGGCATGATGGTCGACATCGCCCATGTCTCGCGCGACGGCATGGTGCAGGCCGCGCAAGCCAGCCGCACCCCGGTGGTCAGCACGCATTCCTGTATGCGCGCCCTGTGCGACCACCCGCGCAACCTCGACGACGGCCAGCTCGACGTGCTGCGCGACGTGGGCGGCGTCGTGCAGGTGACGGCGGTGCCGGCGTTCGTGGTGCGCGGCGGGCGAGCCGAGAGCGTGACACTGGCGCACTTCCTCGACCATATCGACCATGCCGTCCGCCGCATCGGCATCGCGCATGTCGGCATCGGCTCGGACTTCGACGGCGGCGGCGGCGTGGTCGGCTGGCGCCACGCGGGCGAGAGTGCCGCCGTCACCGCTGGCTTGCTCGAGCGCGGCTACGACGCGCACGCGGTGGGCCTGCTGTGGGGCGGCAACTTCCTGCGGGTGCTGCGCGCGGTCGAGGCGGCGGCCTCGTGATCGCGCAAATCCGCCTGCCGGACGGCACCATGGTGGCCCAGCTCGGCCAGGGCACCTGGCGCATGGGCGAGAAGGGTGGCCGCCGCTCCGACGAGGCGGCGGCGTTGCGGCTCGGCATCGAGCTCGGCATGACGCTGCTCGACACCGCCGAGATGTACGCCGACGGCGGCGCCGAGGAGGTGGTGGCCGATGCCATCGCCGGCCAGCGCGACCGGGTGTTCGTGGTCAGCAAGGTCTACCCGCAGAATGCCACGAGCGCCGGCACCGCCGCCGCCTGCGAACGCAGCCTGCGCCGGCTGCGCACCGACCGCCTCGACCTCTATCTGCTGCACTGGCGCGGCAGCACGCCGCTTGCCGAGACGGTGGCGGCGCTGGAGCGGCTGCGGCAGGAGGGCAAGATCAGGCACTGGGGCGTGTCGAACCTCGACACCGACGAGATGGCGGAGCTCGTGGCTCTGCCGGGTGGTGCCGGCTGCGCCACCGACCAGGTGCTGTACAACCTCGAGGCGCGCGGGCCGGAGCTGGACCTGCTGCCCTGGTGCGCCGGGCGCGGGATGCCGGCGATGGCCTATTCGCCGGTGGGGCAGGGTGGCGGCCTGCTGACGCATCCGGCACTGCGCGAGGTGGCCGGGCGGCACGACGCGACCCCGGCGCAGGTGGCGATCGCCTGGACGCTGCGCCTGTCGCACGTGCTCAGCATCCCGAAGGCGTCGGATTTGGCGCACGTGCGCGAGAACGCCGCCGCCGCCGCGATCCGGCTCACCGAGGACGACCTGGCGACGCTCGACGCGGCGTTCCCGCCGCCGCGCAGCAAGCAGCCGTTGCAGATGCTGTAAGGCGTGGGCGAGCTCGACCTCGCTGCCCATGGCTTTTCTCTGAACTTGTCATGCGCGGGCCTAGCCCAGCGCAGTCCGGTTCAAATTTCAAAGTCAAATCAGAAGGTTACGTCATGGCCGGGCTTGACCCGGCCATCCACGCGGTGCCGGCGGCACCGGTCGCCCCAAGTGTCGTCCCCATTTCGATCAGCCTGAGGGGCGGCACCGCGTGGGTGCGCGGGTCAAGCCCGCGCATGACGAGTTCAGGGGAAAGTCACGGGAACCGGACACCAGTGGGCCAAGCCCGGCCATGACTAAATCGGAATGACGCAACCAGGGCGACGGACTCGTCACCCTCCGTATTGCGCGTCGCTCACCTGCTCCATCCAGTCCACCGGCGAGCCGTCGCGCTTCTCCTGGATCGCGATGTGCGTCATCGCCGTCGTGGGCGCGGCCCCGTGCCAGTGCTTCTCGTCCGGCGCGAACCACACCACGTCGCCTGCCCGGATCTCCTCGACCGGGCCGCCTTCGCGCTGCGCCCGGCCACAGCCGGCGGTCACGATCAGGGTCTGGCCGAGCGGGTGGGTGTGCCAGGCGGTGCGGGCCCCCGGCTCGAACGTCACCAGCGCCATGGCGACGCGCGCCGGGTCGGGCGGGCTGAACAGCGGGTCGATCCGCACCGCGCCGGTGAAATACTCGGCCGGCCCGCGACCGGACGGCTGCGAGCCGCTGCGCTTGATTTCCATGGTTGCGTTCCTTGGCTATGACAGTGAGGTCTCGGATGATCACCCCAGCCGGGCGGATGTAGACTTCTCGGCGGCGCCTGGGAACGAGAGCGGCGAACCTGACGTGGTCCCGAACCCGCGGTCGAACCACGACAGGGCGCGGCGAGCGGCCCGCTTCGACGATTTCGGCTATAAGCCGATGAGCGGTCGGGGATAGGGTGCCGGATGAGCAGGGTAGGGTTCGCCGTCTCCGGCATGTTCACCGACCTGCGCGAGCCGCGCGGGCCAAGATGACGGATCGGAACGCGGCCCGACCCGCCGAGGCATCGCCCGGGCCGCTCGTCCGCGTCCGGGGTGTCCGCAAGAGTTTTGCCGGCGTGGCGGCGCTGCGAGGAGTCGATCTCGAAGTGTTGCCCGGCGAAGTTCACGCGCTTCTCGGGGGCAACGGCGCCGGGAAGTCGACGTTGATCAAAATCCTGAGCGGCGTCCAGGACTATGACGAGGGCACGATCGAACTCGCGGGCGATCGGGTCCGCTTCACGTCGCCCGCGCGGTCGCGCGAAGCGGGGATCGCGGTCGTCTACCAGGATCTCAGCCTCGTGGAGTCGCTCTCGGTCGCCGACAACCTGCTGCTCGGCCGCGAGCCGCGCACCCGCCTCGGGCTCCTGAGAAAGCGACGCATCGTGCTCGAGGCGAAGCGCTTCCTCGGTGAGCAGGGTATCGCGCTCGATCCCAATGCACGCGTCGGCAGCTTGCCCTTCGCGCTGCGGCAGATGACCGAGATCTGCAAGGCGCTGATGGGCGAGGTGCGGGTGTTGATCTTGGACGAGCCCACCTCGGCGCTCACCGCCGGGGAGGAGCGCCTGCTGTTCGACGCGATCCGTCGTGTGACGGTTCGCGGCGTGGGCGTCATCTACGTCACCCACCGCCTCAACGAGGTGTTCCGCATCGCCGACCGTGTCACGGTGTTTCGCGACGGCCGCAACGTCGGCGGCTTCGTGACGGCCGACACCGACATGAGGCAGCTCGTGACCGCGATCGTGGGGCCGGGTCATACCCTCGCGGGAACCGGGAGCGCCAGCATGGCGAGCGCGGCGGCCGCCGGCGAGGTCGGGCGAACCGTGCTCGATCTGGCGAACATCCGGAACGACCGGCTGCACGGCGTCGATCTGGAACTTCGAGGCGGCGAGATCCACGGTCTCGCCGGACTGGTCGGCAGCGGCCGGACCGAGATCCTCGAAGCCATCTTCGGCATCCGGCCTCCCAGGACCGGCACGATCGCGGTCGACGGCAAGGCCCTCGGGAGCCACTCCCCGGCGCAGGCGGTGGCGCGGGGCATCGCGTTGGTGCCCGAGGACCGGCATGTCCAGGGACTCGTGCTGGAACACTCGATCGAGCGCAACCTGACGCTGCCGCATTTGCTCCGCGTATCCCGCTGGGGATGGATGCGGCGGGCCGCGTCGGCGCGACAGGCCGCGGTCGCCATGCGCCGGCTGGCCGTCAAGGCGCCGGGTCCCGCGACCATCGTGAAAGCGCTGTCGGGCGGCAACCAGCAGAAGGTGGTGTTCGCCAAGTGGAACGCGCCGCAGCCGCGCGTGCTGTTGCTCGACGAGCCGACGGTCGGGGTCGACGTCGGCGCGCGCGAGGAGATCTACGGCCTCGTCCGCGAGGCCGCCGCCACCGGGACGGGCGTGCTGCTGGTCTCGTCGGATTTGGCCGAACTCCTGCACCTGTGCGGCCGGGTCTCGATCGTCGTCGACGGGCGCATCGTGCGGACCCTCGAACGGGCCGCGATCGGCGGCACGGAGGAGCTGCATCATCTCGTGCAGACCTTGCAACGCCGCGAAGAGCACGCCGCGTGACCGGCGCCTCGGATTCCGGCGCGGCTTCCGGATCGCGTCGGCCGCCGCGCTGGAACCGGCCGCGCCAACTGGCGAAGCTGTTGGTCAACGGCGACCGGCCGTACATGATCTACGTGGCGTTCGCGGCGATGCTCGTCGTGTTCAGCCTCGCCTCGCCCTGGTTCCTCTCGGTCGGCAACTTCCTCAATATCGGCCGGCAGACAGCGCTGGTCACGATCATCGCGGTCGGCATGACGTTCGTGATCGTGGGCAGGCAGATCGACCTGTCGGTCGCCTCGACCTTGGCGCTCTCCGGCATGTGCGCCGGCCTGGCCATGCAGCACCTCGGCAACGCCTGGCCGGTCGGAGCGCTCGCGGGCCTCGGCGCCGGGGCGCTGCTGGGACTGCTCAACGGCATCCTCACCACCTGGCTGGCGATCCCCTCCTTCCTCGTGACCCTGGGGACGCTCAGCGCGGCTCGTGGCCTCGCCATGCTGCTGACCAACACGAAGCCGGTGATCATCACCAACGTCGCGTATTTCGCGATCTTCGGCGAGGGATCGTTGTTCGGCGTCCCGGCGCCGGTCGCCTGGACGCTGCTGGCCGCGATCGTCGGCATCGTGCTGCTGCATTACAGCGTCTATGGCCGCCAGATCTACGCGGCGGGCGGGAACCCCACCGCCGCGCGCTACTCCGGCATCCACATCCGGCGCGTCACGACGGCCGCTTTCGTGCTGACCGGCGCGTTGGCGGGGCTCGCTTCGCTCGTCCTGTCCGCCCGGGCGCACGCGGCGCGCCCGGATGTCGTGCAAGGCATGGAACTCGACGTCATCGCCTCGGTGATCCTCGGCGGCTGCAGCCTGTTCGGCGGGCGCGGCAACATCGTGGGAACCCTGCTGGGCAGCCTCATCATCGGGACGCTGAACAACGGGCTCGTGCTGCTCGGCGTCAGCTCCTCGCTGCAACTGGTCATCAAGGGCGGCATCATCGTCGCCGCGGTCGCTTTCACGCGGCGCTGAGCCTAGACTTACCTGAAGGCCGGTCAACGGTCGGCAACACGGACGGGAGGAGACCATGGCGACGGGATTTCGGAGCGGGGTGAGGGCCACCTCGGCCCTGGCGATCGGCTGCCTGACCGCGCTCGCGAGCTCCGCTCTGGCGCAGTCTTCCGGCACCTGCCTGCAAGGCATCGACATCGCCGATCTCGGCCCCAAGACCATCGTCGGCCAGGGGCCGAACGGCGAACGGGCCTCGTCGGCGGACACGCTTCGGATCAGCGACGCCGAGGCGGCGAAGATCAAGGCGGGCAAGTTCAAGGTCGGCATCACCATGCAGACCGTGAACCTGGATTGGTCGCAACTGCAGGTCCAGGGTGTCACCGACACGCTGAACAAGTACGGCGTGGCCGTGACCGGCGTCGCCTCCGCCGAATACCAGGTCGACAAGCAGATCGCCGACATCGAGAACACCATCCAGCGCCACCCCGACGGGATCATCTCGATCCCGGTCGACGGCACCGCGACGGCGGCGACCTATCGCAAGGTGTCGCAAGCCGGCATCAAGCTGGTCTTCATGGACAACGTGCCGCCCGACATGAAGCACCCGGACCAATACGCCGCGATGGTGTCGGCCGACAGCCAGGGCAACGCCTACATCGCCGCCAGGGTGCTGGCGTCGTGCATCCCGCACGGCGGCACCGTGGGCCTGGTCAATTTCGGGGTCGACTACTTCAGCACCAACCAGCGCACCAAGGGCGTCAAGGACTGGCTGGCGAAGAACCGCCCGGACATCCAGATCAAGCAGACCGATTTCACCGACCCGGCCAAGGCCGCGCAGATCGCCGGCGACTTCCTGACCGCCAACCCCGACGTGAAGGGGCTGTTCGCCGTGTGGGACCAGCCGGCGCTCGACGCGCTCTCGGCCATGCGCTCCCAGGGCATCGCCATCCCGATCACCACGGTCGACCTCGGGCTGCAATCCGCCATCGAGATCGCCAAGGGCGGCCCGTTGAAGGCGACCGGGTCGCAGCGCCCGTACGACCAGGGCGTCGCCGAAGCCGAAGCCATGATGAAGGCGCTGATCGGCGAGACGGTGCCGGCCTGGGTCGGCGTGCAATCGCTGCCCGTCGTGCAGGGCAACGTGCTCGAAGGCTACAGGACGGTGTTCAAGAAGGATGCGCCGGCCGAACTCGCGGATGCTTGCGCGGCGGCGAAACCCGGCTGCCACTGAGCCGGCCATGGCGATCCCGGCGCGAGCCGCGGCACCCGCTACCCCGGCCGCCGCGTGCGTGGCGGCCGGCCCGGCCAGTCCCCCCCCTGCTCCTCCACCGCCCCCGCCCTCCCCTCGCTGATCGCCCCG
>CAXTVL010000155.1:0-208 GCA_964247515.1 uncultured Acetobacteraceae bacterium
GACGCCGGCCAGGCGCGGCGCCAGGCGCCGCCCGGCCGCCTCCCACAGCGGCGCCCCGCGCAGCACCACGCGCAGCCGGCTCGGCGGCACGAACAACGCGGCGTCGCGCCGCTCGACATGGAACAGTCCCGCCGCCAACAGGCGGCCGATCTGGCCCGGCGAATACGGCTGGCCCTGGCCGAACGGCGTGCTCTCGACATGCGCCCAC
>CAXTVL010000155.1:218-6513 GCA_964247515.1 uncultured Acetobacteraceae bacterium
GCCGTCGTCCTTCAGCACCCGCCACAGCTCGCGCAGCAGCCGCCGCGCGTTCTCCGCCGCTTCGAGCCCGTGCACCAGCAGCACGCGGTCGAACGACAGATCGGGGAACGGCAGCGCGTCCTCCTCGGCGACGCAGGACAGGTTGGCGCTGCCGGCCGGCCAGCGGGCGGCGCCGACCTGCGCCGGGGTCAGCGCCACGCAACGCGCCGCCTGGTCGCGCCATAGCCGCAAGTACGGCGCCGTGTAGCCGAACCCCAGCACCGACTGCCCGGCCATGTCCGGCCACAGCAGCGCCAGCCGCTGCCGCAGCATCCGCGCCGCCACGACGCCCTGGCGGGTGGCGTAGAACTCGGACGCGGCATGGGTGTCGGTCGCCATGCCATCGATATAGCACGCCGGCCGCCGGGGTGAGGGTCGGCCGTGCTCGTCATTGCTATGCGCTTGCGCCCGGCCGTCCGGGTGCTACACCGCTGGCATGATCACAGCGCAGGCCATCCCCCTCCTGTCCGACAACTACGCCTGGCTGCTGCGCTGCGAGCAGACCGGCGCCGTCGCGGTGGTCGACCCGGCCGAGGAGGCGCCGGTGGTGGCGGCGATCGAGGCGGCGGGCGGCGCGCTCGAGCTGATCCTGCTCACCCACCATCACGACGACCACATCGCGGCGGTCGAGCCGATCCGCGCCCGCTACGACGCGCCGGTGGTGGGGGCCCGTGCCGACGCGCACCGCCTGCCCAGGCTCGACCGCGAGGTGGCGGAGGGCGACACGGTGATGGTGGGCGACTGCGCCGGGCAGGTGCTGGAGACGCCAGGCCACACGCTCGGCCACATCAGCTTCTACTTCGATGCCGGTCACGTGCTGGTCTGCGCCGACACGCTGTTCAGCCTCGGCTGTGGCCGGCTGCTGGAGGGCACCGCCGCCGATATGTTCGCGAGCCTGCGCAAGTTCGCGACGCTGCCGCCCGACACGCTGGTCTGCTGTGGCCACGAATACACCGAGAGCAACGCCCGCTTCGCCGTCCATGCCGACCCGGACAACGCGGCGCTGGCCGACTACGCGGCGCACGTGAAGGTGCTGCGCGCGATGCACCAGCCGACCATCCCGAGCCGGTTGTCCGACGAGCTGGCCTGCAACCCGTTCCTGCGCGCCCCGGACGTCGCCACGCTGGCCGAGCTGCGGCGCGGCAAGGACAGTTTCTGAGAGCGCCATGATGCGGCTGTTCCACTCGCCGGCCAGTCCGTTCGCGCGCAAGGTGCTCGCCTGCGCGGTGACGCGCGGCATCGCCGGACAGATCGAACTGGTCGCGGTCAACCCGCTGGCTTCGCCGTCGGCGTTGCTGGCGGCCAACCCGCTGTCGAAAATCCCGACGCTGGTGACGGAGGACGGCGTGTCGCTGTTCGACAGTCCGGTGATCTGCGAATACCTCGACACCGTGGGCGACGCACCGGCGCTGCTGCCGCCCGCGGGCCGCGCGCGCTGGCGGACGCTGAAGTTCCAGGCGATGGCCGATGGCGTGATGGACGCCGCCCTCCTGCGCCGGTACGAGAGCCTGCGTCCGCGAGAGGCGGCGCGCGACGCCGCCATGGCGCGGCAGCGGGCGGCGATCGTCCGCACGTTGGCCGAGCTGGACGCCGACCTGCCGCACGTCACCTTGGACCTCGGCAGGTCGGCGTCGCCTGCGCGCTGGGCTACCTCGACTTCCGCTTCGCGGACGAGCCGTGGCGCGAAGCTGCCCCGGCGCTCGCCGCCTGGTTCGCCGAGGTCTCCGCGCAACCCGGCCTGACCGCCACCGAGCCGCGCGAGCCGCCCCCCTGATCGACCTGCGCGACGCGACGCAGCCGGCGGCCACGGTCATCCGGGCATTGTCGCTGGCGCCGCACCCCGAGGGCGGGCACTACCGCGAGACCTGGCGTGACGCGCCCGCCGGCGGCGGCCGCGGCGCCGCCTCGGCGATCCTGTTCCTGCTCGCGCTGGACGAGCTGAGCGCCTGGCACCGGGTCGACGCCGACGAGCTGTGGGTCTGGCAGGCCGGAGCGCCACTGGTGCTGACCACCAGCGCCGACGGGCACGATGCGGCGGCGCGTTGGCTGGGGCCGGACCTCGCGGCCCGGCCGAGCTTGGCGCCTTGCGTGCCGCGGGGGGCCGGGGCGCCCGCGCCCGGGGGGGGGGGCGGGCCCCGCGGGGGGGGCGCGGGGTGGCGGTGGGGGCGCGGCGGCGGCGCCCCCCCCCCCCACGCCGCGCGGCGGCCACGGGTGAATTCCGACCCACCGACCCGTTCGATGCTGTGCTTCGACGGATTGGGGGTTTGATCGATGCTGCGGCTCGGCTACTAGGGCCCACGGGTCCGAAACAAATCCGGGCACCCTGTTCGCAACGACGTGTGAGGCCGAAATGCAGCCTATCCGCTTGTCCACCCTGGCATTGGCGACCGCCCTGCTGGCGGCTCCGTTCGCGACGCGCGCCCAGGTCGCGTCGCGCGACGCCGCCAAGATCGAGGCCGGCAGCTACGCGGTCGAGCCGTACCACACCCGCATCCAGTTCTCGGTCAGCCACATGGGCTTCACCACCTATTTCGGCGACTTCACCGGCGCCTCCGGGACGCTGACGCTGAACCCCAAGAGTGCCGCCGCCAGCGCGCTCGACGTGTCGGTCCCGGTCGACAGCGTCTCCACCACCAACGCCAAGCTGGACGGCGAGCTCAAGAGCGCCGACTGGCTGGACGCCGGCAAGTACCCGACCATCACCTTCAAGTCGACCAAGGTGACGCGCGCCGGCGCCAACACGGCCAAGGTCAACGGCGACCTCACGCTGCATGGCGTCACCAAGCCGGTGACGCTGACCGTGACGTTCAATGGCGCCGGGACCAACCCGCTGGACAAGAAGTACACCACCGGGTTCGAAGCCACCGGCAAGATCAAGCGCTCGGATTTCGGCGTCACCAAATACGTGCCGCTGATCGGCGACATGGTGGACATCACCATCAGCGGCGCG
This sequence comes from uncultured Acetobacteraceae bacterium, assembly GCA_964247515.1. Taxonomy (GTDB): domain Bacteria; phylum Pseudomonadota; class Alphaproteobacteria; order Acetobacterales; family Acetobacteraceae; genus CAVRQM01. The sequence goes on from CAXTVL010000155.1 coordinate 3,208, forward strand.
TTCGAGAAGCAGGCCTGAGCCGGTGGGCGCGGCAGCCGGGGCCCGGATGCCGCGCGCCGTCGCGGCCGGCCCGCAGCGCTATACCGGCGTCGCCATGGCGCTCCATTGGCTGATCGCGCTGGGCATCGTGGCGCAACTGTCGCTCGGGCTCGCGATGACCAAGATCGCCATGGCGCGGATGACCGAGTTCCAGCTCTACCAGCTACACAAGTCGATCGGCATCACCGTGCTCTTGCTGGTGCTGCTGCGCGTCCTGTGGCGGCTCGGCCACCGCCCGCCGGCGCTGCCGGACGCACTCCCGGCGATCGAGCGCGTCGCCGCGAAGGGCACGCATTGGGTGCTGTACCTGTTCATGCTGGGCCTGCCGATCACCGGCTGGATGCTGGTCTCGGTGTCGCCGTACAACCTGCCCACGGTGCTGTTCGGGCGCATCCCGTGGCCGCATTTGCCGATCTTCACCGACGTCGAGGACAAGGGGCCGATCGAGGATGTCATGAAGGCGGTCCACGCCTACGCCGCCTGGGTGCTGGTCGCCATCGTCGCGGTGCATTCGGCGGCGGCGCTGCGGCACCATTTCATCAAGCGCGACGACGTCTTGCGGCGGATGCTGCCGCGGCTGGGGCGCGCCGGCGTGCCGATCGCCTTCGCCGTCCTGCTGGCGGCGGGGCCGGCCCAGGCGGCCGATTGGGCCATCGACCCGGCGGTCAGCAGGCTCGGCTTCGCCGGCAAGCAGAACGGCGAGGCGTTCGCCGGCAAGTTCGGCCATTTTTCCGGCACGGTGGCGTTCGACCCGGCCAAGCCCGAGGCCGGCCGCGCCGACATCGTGATCGACATGGCCAGCGCCGCCACCGGCGACACCCAGCGCGACGAGGCGCTGCCGCAGGCCGAGTGGTTCAATGCCCGGAAGTTCCCGCAGGGCCACTTCGTCGCCACCGGCTTCCGCTCGAAGGGCGGCGACGCCTACGAGGCCACCGGCAAGCTGTCGATCCGCGGCATCTCGCGCGACGTGACGTTGCCGTTCACGCTCGCCATCACCGGCGACACCGCCCACGCGCGTGGCCATCTCGACCTGGTGCGCACCAGCTATGGCGTGGGGCAGGGGCCTTGGAGCTCCGCGCAGTGGGTGGCCCTTGAAGTCGGCGTGGACCTCGACGTGGTGGCCAAGAAAGTCGGCGGCTGACGCATCCGCCGCGTTGATCGCGACGATCTATTCGCGCGGGGCCGGTATGGGGTGAGATGCGGCAACTTGGTCGCGTCGGCCGGCGTTCAACACGGCATGTCAGAATGACATCATGCGAGGCACCGGACGGCGTGGACGAACAGCAGCAGTCCGACCAGCATCCCGCCCCCCGAACGCATTTCCCGGTGGTCGGCATCGGCGCCTCGGCTGGCGGGCTGGAGGCGCTCGAAGGCTTCTTCCGGCCATTGCCCGCGCGGACCGGCATGGCCTTCGTCATCGTCACCCATATCGGCCCCGGCCGGGAAAGCACGCTGGCCGACATCCTCTCGCGCAGCACCGAGATGCCGGTGTGCCCGGCGGCCGATGGCGCCGAACTGCGACGAGACCACGTCTACGTGCTGCCCAGCGACGCGACGCTGCTGATCGAGCAAGGCCATATCCGCCTGCGTGGCTACAGCGACCGGCGCGAGCGCTCGCCGATCGACGTGTTCCTCGCCAGCCTCGCCGAGAGCAGCCGCGACGACGCGATCGCGGTGATCCTGTCCGGCTCCGGCAACGACGGCACTCTCGGCATCAAGGCGATCAAGGAACACGGCGGGCTGACCTTGGCGCAGGGCCGCAACGGCAGCGCGCCGCAGCACGAGGGGATGCCGGCCAGCGCCATCTCCTCCGGCCTGATCGACCTGGTGCTGCCGGTCGAGGAGATGGCGGCCAAGCTGGTCGGCTATGTCGCGGGCTTCGAGCGGCTCGACGCCAAGGTGGCCGAGGCGCCGCGGCCGGAGGACGGGCATGTCGAGCGCGCCCGGCTCGCCATCTGCGAGCACCTGCTGCGCCACATGCGGCACGATTTCCGCGGCTACAAGGACAACACCTTCCTGCGCCGGGTGCAGCGGCAGATGCAGGTGCTGCAGATCGACGACATCGCCGAGTACGCCGACTTGCTGCGGGACGATCACGAGGCGGCGGCGGCGCTGTTCCGCGACCTGCTGATCGGCGTCACCAGCTTCTTCCGCGACGAAGGGGTGTTCGAGGTGCTGCAGGAACGCGTCATCCCGGCGCTGTTCGAGAACCGCGGCGCGCACGACACCATCCGCGTCTGGGTGCCCGGCTGCTCGACCGGCGAGGAGGTCTACACGCTGGCGATGCTGCTGACCGAGCGCGCCGCCGGGCTGCGCGCCAGCCCGCGCATCCAGGTGTTCGGCACCGACATCGACGAGGCCGGCCTCGCCGTGGCGCGCGCCGGGCGCTACCCGGAGGCGCTGGTGGAGGGCGTGTCGGAGCAGCGCCGCGAGCGCTGCTTCGTGCGCGACGGCGCCAGCTTCGCGGTCAGCAAGCGCATCCGCGACCTGTGCATGTTCTCCTCGCACAGCGTGATCCGCGACCCGCCGTTCTCGCGCATCGACCTGATCTCGTGTCGCAACCTGCTGATCTATTTCGGCACCGACCTGCAGGGACAGGTGATCTCGGTGTTCCACTACGCGTTGCGGCCGGACGCCTACCTGGTGCTCGGCACCGCCGAGAACGTCAGCCAGTTCGGCAACATGTTCACGCCGGTCGACAAGGGCCGGCGGGTGTTCCAGCGCCACGCCGACCCCGGCCGCACCCCGGTGCCGCCGATCCTGTTGCCGCATCACGACCGCTCGCTGGCGCAGATCGCCGACCTGCGCTGGAACCCGCCCTGGCGCAACGTGCGCGCCGCCACCGACAGCCGGGTGCTGGAGCGGTTCGCGCCGCCGCATGTCGCGGTCAACCCGCTGGGCGACATCGTGCATTATTCGGCACGCACCGGGCGCTACCTGGAGCCGCCCAGCGGGCCGCCCAGCCAGCAACTCCTGGCCAGCGTCCGGCGCAGCCTGCGGCTCGACCTGCGCACGGCGTTGCAGGAGGCCACCACGACGAGGCGCGCCGTGATCCGCGACCACGTCATGCTGGACGGCGACGACCACACGCAGATGGTGAGGCTCACCGTCGAGCCGTTGCGCGACCCGACCGAGGATGCCGACGCGGCGCCGCACATGCTGGTGGTGTTCGCCGAGCAGGGCGCCGCCGCCGCGCCGGCGCCGGCCGGCGCCAACCATGCCGAGCGGGCGGTCAGTGCCGCCACCGTCGAGCGGCTGGAGCACGAG
>CAXTVL010000156.1:0-376 GCA_964247515.1 uncultured Acetobacteraceae bacterium
GCTCGACCTGCTGACCACGGCCGAGGGCATCGTCAGCGTCCTCAACAGCAACATGGCCAACGCGGTGCGCAGCCGCACGGTGCAGAAGGGCATCGACCCGCGCGGCTTCGCGCTGGTGGCGTTCGGCGGCGCCGGGCCGCTGCACGGCGCCGAGGTCGCTGCCTTGCTCGGCATCCCGGAAGTGATCGTGCCGCCCTATCCCGGCATCACCTCGGCGATGGGCCTGCTCACCACCGACCTGAAATACGATGTGGTGCGCACGCAGTTCCAGGCGAGCGATGCCGTCGACCTCGTCCGCCTCGACGCCGACTTCGCGGCGCTGCGGGCGGCGCGGGGCGCCCCGTTACCCGCCCCCCCCAAAGCCCCCCAACCCCGG
>CAXTVL010000156.1:386-6488 GCA_964247515.1 uncultured Acetobacteraceae bacterium
CCAGCGCCCCCGAAGCCGTGACCTACACCCGCGCCGGCGAGCTGCGCTATGTCGGCCAAGGCTACGAGCTGAAAATCGACTTCCCGGAGGGCGGGCTGACGCCGGACGGGCTGCGCGCCGTCTGGGACGCGTTCCACGCGGCACATGCCGGCGAGTACGGCCACGCCTTCCCGCACAGCCGCATCGAGATCGTCAACATCCGGGTCAGCGGCGCCGGGCGGATGCCGAAGCTGCGAACATTGTCGGCCCCGACCGGTGGTTCGCTGGCGGCGGCGCTGGTCCGCCGGGGCGAGGGCGTCTTTCGCGTCGACGGCGCGCTGCGCCCGTTCGAGACGGCGTACTACGACCGCGCGATATTGCCGCAAGGCGAGGCGTTCGCGGGGCCGGCGATCGTCCTGCAGACCGACAGCACCACCGTGATCCCGCCGCTGGCGCGCGCCCAGGTGGACGCCATCGGCAACATCGTCATCGACCTCGGGAGTGCCGCATGACCGACGCGAGACCCACCACGCGGGTCGATCCCGTCACGGCGGCGGTGATCCACGGCGCGCTGGAGAACATCGCCGTCGAGATGGGCCACAAGCTGATGCGGATGAGCTACTCCTCGATCATCCGCGAGTCGGAGGATTTCGGCGCGGCGCTGACCGACGCCGAGGGGCGGCAGTTGTGCGAGTGCCGGATGAGCACGCCGCTGCAATCCGGCCCGATCCCCGGATACGTCCGTGGCGTGCTGAAGACCTTGGCGACGCGCGGCGAGCCGGTCCTGCCGGGCGACGTCATCATGCACAACGACCCGTACGGCGGCGCCTCGCACGGCCCCGATGTCGGGTTCTGCGTGCCGGTGTTCCTGCGCGGCGCCCTGATCGGCTTCTCCGTCACCACGGCGCACCACCTCGACATCGGGGCACTGGCTCCCGGGAGCTGCGGCATCGTCGACGCGGTCGACACCTACGCCGAGGGCCTGCAGTTCAAGGCGATCAAGGTCTACGACCAGGGCCTGCGCAACCACGCCGTCTGGCACATGCTGCGCGACAACATCCGCGCGCCCGACCTCGTGGTCGGCGACATGGAGGCGCAGATCGAGGCGGCGCGGATCGGCGCCGCGCGCTACCTGGCGCTGGTCGAGAGCCACGGCCTTGCGACCGTGGGCGCCGCCTACGAGGACCTGATGGACTACTCGGAGCGGCTGATGCGCGCCGCGATCGCCGCACTTCCGGACGGCAGCTACGCGGCCACCACCCATATCGACGGCTACCTGGACGACCCCGACCCGGCGCGGCGCGACCTGCCGATCACCGTCACGCTGCGCGTCGAGGGCTCCGAACTGACCGTGGACCTCGCCGGCACCGCCGACCAGGTGCCGGACAAGCCGATCAACATGCCGTTCGAGGGCACCGTCGATTGCGCGGTCTGGCTGACGCTGCGCTCGATCCTGCTGGACAGCGCGCTGTACGGCGCCATCCCGCAGAACGGCGGCCTGACCCGGCCGATCACCATCCTGGCCCCGAAAGGCTCGCTCGCCAACCCGACCTTCCCGGCCCCGGTGATCGCCCGGTTCTGCCCCGGCAACCAGCTCGCCGACACGGTGATGAAGGCGCTGGCGCGGGCGGTGCCGCGACAGGTGAGCGCCGGCATCGGCAATCTGCGCGTCGTGGCGTTCAGCGGCCTGCAAGCGGGATCGCACTGGGTCCACATGGAGATCATGGAGGGCAGCTACGGCGGCCGCTTCGGCCTTGACGGCATGGACGCGGTCGACACGCTGTACGCCAACACCCGCAACAACCCGGTCGAGGACATCGAGTCGCACCTGCCGCTGCGGGTCGGCCGCTACGAGTTGCGCGAGGACGCCGCCGCGCCGGGCGAGTGGCGCGGCGGCATCGGCACCGTCCGCTCGTTCGAGCTGCTGGCCGATGGCGGCTTCTCGATCGAGGGCGAGGGGCACAAATACCGGCCCTGGGGCTGGGACGGCGGCGGCGACGGCGTCACCGCCTCGATCAGCCTGGACACCGCCGCCGGCAACCATGTCGCGCTGGCCTCCAAGGTTGCCTACCACAAGGCGCGCGCCGGCGACCGGCTGGTCTGCCTGGGGCCGGGCGGCGGCGGCTACGGCGACCCGTTCCGGCGCGACCCGCAAGCGGTGCTCGACGACGTGCTCGACGGGCTGGTCTCGGCCGCCACCGCGCGCGACGGCTACGGTGTCGCGATCGCGGGTGGCGCGGTGGATGCGGCGGCGACCGCGGCGCTGCGGCGGCGGGCCGGGTGACGGCGTGGTGTTGCCCGGGCCGATCAGCCGCCCCGTGACGCGGCGCGCCGACTGGGCCACCCGCGCAGCGCCGCATCGGCGATCGCGAGCAGCGATGCGCGCGGCGCGCCGTCGCGCGCCAGCACCGACAGGCCTTGCGTGACCGCCATGACCAGCCCCGACAGCGCCGCGGCATCCGTCCCGGCCGGCAGCGTCCCGGTGGCGGTGTCGCGTTCGATCCGGGCGCGCAGCCGGCTCTCGACGAGGCGCCGTATCTCGGCGACCGCCTGCTGCACGTCGATGGACGCGGCCGAACCGCTTGCCGTGGCGCTGGCCAGCAGGCAGCCCTTGGGCGTGCCCTCGCCGGTATAGGCGGTCGCGGCGTCAGCCAGCATGTCGCGGGCGGCGGCGCGGGCGGTCGGTGCCGTGTCGATCCGGCGCGCCATCGCCTCAAGGTCGCCGACATAGAGACGCATCGCCTCCAGGAACAGCCGCCGCTTGTCGCCGAACGCCGCGTACAGGCTGGGGACGCTCACGCCCATGGCGGCGGTGAGGTCGGCGACCGAGGTGGTCTCGTAGCCGTGCCTCCAGAAGGCGTGCATCGCCCGTTCGAGGGCCACACCCCGGTCGAACGACAGCGGCCGGCCGGTCTTGCGGCGCGGGAGAGGCTCGGGCGATTCCATAACGACCACTCAGAAACAGGTTGACCCACGCCCGTGACGGTAGCATGAGTTCCATATCGACAACTACGAAAGCCGGGAACCGATGCCGCTCACGAATTTCCGCACCCTCGGTCGCTCGGGCCTGGTGGTGAGTCCGCTCGCCCTCGGGACCATGACGTTCGGGCAAGGGAGCTGGGGCGCCGACGAGGCGGTCTCGCGGGCGATCTTCGACGCCTACCGCGCGGCCGGCGGCAACTTCGTGGACACCGCCGACATCTATTCGGGTGGTGCCAGCGAGGAGATGGTCGGCCGGTTCATCCGCGACACCGGCTCGCGCGACGAGATCGTGCTGGCGACCAAGTTCGCCTTCAACGGTTCCAGCAGCCCGCTCGCCGCGAGCCAGGGCGGCGGCAACCCCAACGCCGGCGGCGCCGGGGCCAAGAACATCCACCGGGCCCTGCACGCCTCGCTGCAGCGCCTCGGCACCGACCACATCGACCTGTACTGGATGCACATCTGGGATGGCGTCACCCCGGTCGAGGAGATCGTGCAGACGCTGGGCGGTCTCGTGCAGGCCGGCAAGATTCGCTATTACGCGCTGTCGGACATGCCCGCCTGGCTGGCGATGAAGGCGGCGACCATCGCCACCGAGCGCCGCGTCCCCGGCCCGGTCGCGATGCAGGTCGAGTACTCGCTGGTGGCGCGCGACGTCGAGAGCGAGCACATCCCCGCGGCGCGCGAGGCGGGGATGGGCGTCATGCCCTGGAGCCCGCTGGCCGGCGGCTTCCTGAGCGGCAAGTACGACCGTGCCGACACCAGCGGCACCGGGCGCCTCAGCGGCGCCAACCCGTTCGGGAACAGCAAGTTCGTCGATCGCAACTGGGATATCTTGGACGTGCTGAAAAGCGTCGCCGCGGAACTGGAGCGGCCGGCGGCGCAGGTGGCGCTTGCCTGGGTGATGGCCCGCCCTGGCGTCACCTCGACCGTCATCGGCGCCAGCACGCTGTCGCAGCTCGAAGGCACCATCGCCGCGAGCGACATCCGGCTCGGCGACGAGCAGATGCGACGCCTCGACGAAGCCAGCGCGCCGGCCTTGGGCTTCACCTCGGCATTGGCGATGCCGACGATCCGCCGCATCGTGTTCGGCGGTCACGACGTAACCGGCTGGGACGAGGCGCGGAAAGCCTCCTAGACCCCCGCCTCGACGTAGCCGGCGGGCTTCGTCTCGGGATGCGCCGGGTCCGGCTGTTCGAGAGCGGCCAGCGCCATGATGCGCTCCTCGGACGCGTCGTCGAAGGCGATCTCGCCGGCGAGCCGGCCCGCGCGCATCACCAGGATGCGGTCCGAGATCGTCAGCACCTCGGGCAGGTCGCTGGAGATCACCAGGATCGCCAGGCCGGTCTTGGCGAGTTCGCGCATCATGGCGTAGATCTCCGCCTTGGTGCCGACATCGACCCCACGCGTCGGCTCGTCGACGATGAGCACGCGCGGCTTCGAGGCCAGCCACTTGGCCAGCACCACCTTCTGCTGGTTGCCGCCGCTGAGCAGGCCCACGAGCTGCTCGACGGTCGGCGTCTTGATGCGGAACCGGCCGACGAAGCCGTCGATCATGCGCTCCTCGTCGCCGCCCTTGATGAAGCCGCTCTGCGAGATCTGTCCGAGACCCAGCGCCGCCAGCGACAGATTGCTGCCCACACCCATGCCGAGCACCAGGCCCTGGCCCTTGCGGTCCTCCGGCACCAGCCCGATGCCGAGCTGCATGGCGTCGCGCGGCTTGCCGATGCTGACCTGCTTGCCCTCCAGCGTCACGGTCCCGGCCGTGGGCGGCGGCGAGCCGAAGATGCCGAGCGCCACCTCGGAGCGGCCGGCGCCCACCAGGCCGGCGAGCCCCACGATCTCGCCGCGGCGCAGCGCGAACGAGACGTCGTTGTAGCGCTTGCCGTCACCGAAGTTCTGGATCGCCAGCACCACCGGAGGCGCCGCGTCGGCGGGCTTGACCCGCTGCACCTCGGCGAGGTCGCGGCCGACCATCAGGCGCACCACCTCCTCTGGCGAGGTGTCGGAGAGCTTGGCGGTGCGGACGTGCTGGCCGTCGCGCAGCACGGTCACGTAGTCGCAGTTCTCGAACACCTCGCGCATCCGGTGCGAGATGTAGAGGATGGTGACGCCGCGCGCGCGCAGGTCGTGCACCACGCGGAACAGCGTCAGGCTGTCGGCCTCGGACAGGCTGGAGGTCGGCTCGTCGAGGATCAGCAGCCGCGGGTCATGCACCAGCGACTTGCATATCTCGATCAGTTGCTGTTGCGCGATGGTGAGCTCGCCCAGCCTGGTGTCGGGATCGACGGTGATGCCGAGCCGGCCCATCGCCGCGCGCGCGCGCGACAGCAGCGCCCCACGGTCGACCAGCACGCCGGCGATGCGCGGCTCGACACCGAGGAAGATGTTCTCGGCCACCGACATGTTGGGCGCCAGCATCAGTTCCTGGAACACGATCGAGATGCCCTGGTGCGCCGCGTCCTTGGTGCCGGTGAGGTGCAGCTCGCGCCCGTCGAACACGATGCGCCCGGAGGTGGGCGGGTGCGCGCCGGCGATGACCTGCATCAGCGTCGACTTGCCGGCCCCGTTCTCGCCCATGATGGCGTGGACCGACCCGGCCTCGACCGTGAACGACACGTCCTGCAGCGCCTTGACGCCGGGATAGGTCTTGGTGATGTTCTCGAGGCTCAGAAGCACGGTCATGCGTCGCCTCCCGTTAGGTCGTGTTGGGCCTCGTGGCCGGGGGGGGGCGGGCGCGCGCCCCCCCCCGGCCGGCCGCGCGATTTCAGGGCCTTCCTGACTTCGGGAGACAGGCGCGCAACGAAAAGGGGCCGCCCGGGAAGGCCGGCCCAAGCGGCACGGCCATTGGATCTGATGCGGCGACGCCGCATCTTCTGGTATAGGAGTCCGCATGACCGCGAAGCCGCACGCCGCACCCGAAAACACGCTAGCCCGCACGGGGCAGGGCGGGGTTGCGCGTGGCCGCAAGGGGCCGCGCGGCTACGGCGCGATGCGCGACGTGCCGCTGAACCTGGACCCGCGCATCGACCTGACCCAGCCGATCTACGAGCAGGTCCTCACGCTGGAGAAGGCGGACAAGGACGCGGCTGGGACGTTCGACCGAGAGCTGCGCCGTCTGCTGCAAGATGCCGGCTGTAACTT
>CAXTVL010000157.1:0-6480 GCA_964247515.1 uncultured Acetobacteraceae bacterium
TTGCTGCCCGGCCCGTTCCTGACCGACCGGCTGCGCGCCCTGGCGGCGGCCGCGGCGCAGAAATCCGGGCGCAGCGTCGAGCAGGAGATCGCCGAACGCGGCAGCGCCAACCCGGCCGGGCGGGTCGGCGATCCCGCCGAGTTCGGCGCCGCCTGCGCCTTCCTGTGCGGCGCCGGCTCGGGCTTCATCGTGGGCCAGAACCTGTTGCTCGACGGTGGCGCGTTCAACGCAACGCTCGGCTGAGCGGCGTGCTCGCGCGCCGCGCCCTGCTGGCCGCCCTGCTGGCCGCTGGCGTCCCCGGCGCGTCGCGGGCGCAGCCGGTGTCCGACACGCTGCGCGTCTCCTGGAACGACCGGCTGGTCGGCCTCGACCCGTACGGCTCGGCGCTGCGCAGCGAGCTGATGCTGGCGCACGAGGTCTGGGACGGCCTGCTCGCGCGCGACCCGGAAACCTTCGCGCTGAGCCCGTTGCTGGCGCAGGCCTGGCGTTGGGTCGACGACGTGACGATGGAGTTCGCGCTGCGGCCCGGCGTGTGGTTCCACGACGCCACCCCGTTTGGCGTCGAGGACGTGCTGTACACCGTCCGCATGGCGCTCTCGCGCATCGACCTGGCGATCCCAGGCAACTACGCCTGGCTCGACGGCGCCGAGCGGGTCGCCGACGACGTGGTGCGGCTGCATCTGGCGCACCCGTTCGCGGCTGCCCCCGATTTCGTGGCGTTGGTGCTGCCGATCTTCCCCGCCTCGCTGCACCGCACGCTGGGGCCCGAGGCGTTCGCCCGCGCGCCGGTCGGCACCGGGCCGTACCGCGTCGCGAGCCTGGGCGGCGATGACGGACGGATCGAACTGCGGCGCTGGCAGCCGCCGGCCGGCCTGCCGCCCAAGGGAAGCAGCGTGATCGCGCGCGTCTCGATCGCCCAGAGCGACGACCCGGCCGCCCCGTTCAACGACCTGATCAGCGGCCGGGCGGACTGGATCTCGGGCCTGTCGCCGGAGCAGTTCGCGGCCATCGACACCGCCGCCGAGCTGCAGGCGCTGCGCCGCGACAGCCTGCGCGTGGCCTACCTGTCGCTCGACGCCGCCGGGCGCAGCGGTGTCGGTCCGCTGATGCGCCCGCAGGTGCGGGCCGCGATCTTCCACGCGATCGACCGCGACACGCTGGCGCAGACGATGGTGCCGGGCGGCGCCCGGGTGCCCGCCGCCGCCTGCTACCCGAGCCAGTTCGGCTGCGACGCCTCCGCCGTGGCGCCGCGGGCACTCGATCGCGAGCGCGCCCGGGCACTGATGGCCGAGGCCGGGACGGGCGACGGCTTCCGCACCCTGCTGGTCACGGCCGAGCGCGCCGAGATGGCGGCGACGGTGGTGGCCGACCTCGCCGCCATCGGCATCGCCGCCGACGTCGTGGCGCTGTCGGCGGCAGGGGCGCTGGCGCAGCAGGCGGCCGGGCAGGCGCCGCTGTTCCTGGGCAGTTGGGGCAGCTCGTCGGTCAACGACGTCTCCGCCTTCCTGCCGCGCTTCTTCGACGGCGGCGACCAGGACTACGCGCGCGACCCCGAGATCACCGACCTGATCGTGCGCTCCAGCGCCGCCGCCGACGCCGACACCAGGCGGGCGTTGTCGGCGCGGGCGTTGGGGCTGATCGCCGAACGGGCGCTGTGGCTGCCGCTGTTCACCGAGGCCGCCACCTACGGCATCGCCCGGGCATTGTCGTTCCACCCGACCACCGACGACGTGCCGCGCTTCTACCGCGCCGCCTGGCGATGAGGCCGGATCGCGAGTACAGTTTGCGCGATGTCGGACCCCGAGGATGACCCGAAGGCGGCGCTGCTGCGACTGGACATTCACTGAGGGAGAAGCAAGTGGCTTGGGAGACACCGCGCAACATCTCGATCCTGGCGGCGGCAATCGCCACCGTGTCGGCGGCCGTGATCGGTGTCGCCGGCTACCGGGCAGGGCAAAGCCCGGTGGCGTCACGCCCGATCGTGGTGCAACTGGCGCCCGGTTTGGCGTTGGCACCGGCGCCCCCGTCGAAGTGAGCCTATTCTGCGGCGACATCCGCCAGGGTGCCGGCGATGACCGCTTGACTGTTACCTCAGCCGGAGAACGTCGTTGAAGTCTCATGCCCGCGTGGTGGTCATCGGCGGCGGCGCCGTCGGCTGCTCGATCCTGTACCACCTGACCGAAGCCGGCTGGACCGACGCGGTGCTGCTGGAGCGCGACGAACTGACCGCGGGCTCGACCTGGCACGCCGCCGGGCTGATGCCGCTGTTCAACATGTCGTACTCGACCGGCCAGATGCACCGCTATTCCATCGACCTGTACGACCGCCTGGCGCGCGAGTGGCAGCGCGACGTCGGCTTCCGCCGCGTCGGCAATTTGCGCATGGCGCGCAACCGCGACCGCATGGACGAGTACCAGACCTACGCCAGCACCGCCGACTCGCTCGGCATCCCGTACGAGTGGCTGACGCCGGAGGGCATCAAGGAGCGCTATCCGCTGGTCAACGTGGACGGGCTGGTCGGCGCGCTGTTCCACCCGACCGACGGCTACATCAACCCGGCCGACATCACCATGCTGCTGGCCGACGCGGCCCGCAAGAACGGCGCCACCATCCAGCGCCAGACCGACGTCTCCGCCATCACCCGCACGCCGTCCGGCGAGTGGCGGCTCGCGACCAGCCAGGGCGACATCACCTGCGACGTGGTGGTGAGCGCCACCGGCAACCACGCGCGGCGCACCGCCGCCATGGTCGGCCTGTCCATTCCGGTGATCCCGGTCGAGCACCAATACATCGTCACCGACGAGATCCCCGAGATCGTCGCCTGGCGCGCCAAGGGCCACCCCGAGCATCCGGTGCTGCGCGACGCCGACGCGCAGTGGTACATGCGCGAGGAGCGCGGCGGCCTGATCCTGGGCCCCTATGAGAAGGGCGCGCCCGCCTGGGGCGTCTACGGCGTGCCGGACAGCTTCCGCGCCGACCTGCTGCCGCCCGACCTCGACCGGCTCGAGTGGCACATCGAGGAAGCCTTCGCGCGGATGCCGTGCTTCGCCCATGGCGGCGTCAAGACGGTGTACAACGGCCCGATCGCCTACACGCCGGACGGCAACCCGCTGCTGGGCCGGGCGCCGGGCGTGGCCAACTTCTACTTCGCCGAGGGCTTCTCGTTCGGCATCACCGCCGCTGGCGGCGCCGGGCGCTACCTGGCGCAGATCGTCACCGAGGGCGAGGCGGAGATCGACACGCTGGCGCTCGACCCGCGCCGGTTCGGCGCGTACGCGACGCGCCCCTATGCCGTGAAGAAGAACGAGGAGGCCTACGACCACGTCTTCGTCCTGCACGCGCCCGACGAGGAACGCCCGGCGGCGCGGCCGTTGCGCACCGCGCCGTCATACGACCGCCTGAAGGCGCGCGGCGCGGTGTTCGGCCAGCGCTTCGGCTGGGAGCGTCCCAACTTCTTCGGCCCGACGCCCTCCGAGGACCCGGCCTTCGCCGAGCGGCCGTCGTTCCGGCGCAGCAACTGGTGGCCGTATGTCCACGCCGAGGCCGAGGCGGTGCGCGGCAATGTCGGGCTGATCGAGGCGTCGACCTTCGCCAAGTATCGGGTGAGCGGCCCGGGCGCCGCCGCCTGGCTCGACGGGCTGGTCGCCAACCGCCTGCCGCAAACGGTGGGCCGCATCCAGCTCACCCACGCGCTGACCGCGCGCGGGGCGGTGCGCTCCGAGTTCACCATCCTGCGCGAGGCCGCCGACAGCTTCTACGTCGTGGGCGCGGGGGCCGCCGAGAGCTACGACTGGGACTACCTGACCCGGCTGCGCCCGGCCGACGGCTCGGTGCAGTTGGAGAAGATCACCAACCAGGTCGGCGTGTTCGTGGTCGCCGGTCCCCAGGCTCGCGCGTTGCTCTCTGGCGTCACCGACCGGCTGCCGCTCGACAACCGCGCGTTCCCGTGGCTGACCGCGCGCGAGGGCAGCGTCGGCATGGCGCCGGTGCGGCTGATGCGGGTCAACTACGTGGGCGAGCTGGGCTGGGAGGTCCACCACCCGATCGAGTACCACAACCACGTCTTCGACGTGCTGGAGGAGGCCGGGCGGCCGCTCGGGCTGAAGCACGTTGGCATCCGGGCGATGAACTGGCTGCGGCTGGAGAAGAGCTATCGCGGCTGGGGCACCGAGCTGTCGAAGGAGGTCACGGCCTGGGAGAGCGGGCTCGACCGCTTCATCCGGCTCGACAAGAACAGCGACTTCGTGGGCCGCGCGGCACTCACGGCGCAGCGCGCTTCCGGCGAGCGGGCCTGGCACCTGGCGACGCTGCTGATCGACGGGCCGGACGACGCCGACCCGTGGGGCGTCGAGTCGATCTGGCACGGCGAGCGGGTGGTCGGCCGCGCCACCGGCGGCGGCTACTCGGTGCATTTCGGCCGCCAGATCGCGATGGGCTTCGTGCGCCCGGAGTTCGCGCCCGTCGGCAGCCGGCTCGCGGTCAAGATGCTGGACCGGCTGTACCCGGCCGAGGTGGTGGCGGACAGCCCGTACGACCCGGAGAACCTGCGCGCGCGGGTCGACGCGTGAGGCCGGAACCCGACGGAGAGCTCACGTATCATCCGTCGCTGACGTCCGGCATGGCAAGGGAGCTGTCCGCCTTCCGTTCCGGAATTCAAAGTTTCTGTCGTGCTGTTGATCGCATGGGTTTCCGAGCAGAACGGTCGGGTCCGCTGAACCGGTTTGCCTCATGTGCATCGTGGGGTCGTGCCTGGCTTGGACGGCGGTCGAGGTAGCTGGTTCGAGACGTGAAGGCGGGATCGTCGAGATTCGTGTGATTGCGAGCATCGATCCAGACAGTTGAGCATGTCATGGTGAGGCTTCTCCACCACGCCAGTACTCCGCGTTCTCGGCGATGTAGGCATCCAACGTCCGTGGCGGCCGAACGAGGGTCCTTGCAACCTCCTGCGTGGTGCCAGCGGCAAGGCCCGCGGAAGTTGTCTCGAGTATATCTGTCAAATAGAGCAGAAGATCCGGGTCGGGATGGCCGTACTCGCTGATGTCTCCCTTCGCCAACGCGGCGAGGTACTCCGGCATGGGAGGGGATTCATAGTTCATTTCGCGCCCTGAGGCGGCAGCGATGCGGGCCACCAGATCGGCAAGGGTCAACTCTTCAGGCCCGGTAATCTGTACCGCGCCTAGGTCCTCACCGAGTAGCGCCTTGACCGCGATATCGACGATGTCCCGCACGTCGACCCAAGCCATCAGTGCCCTGCCGAATGGCAGTCGCAGCACTCCGCGATCGCGAAGTGAGGGACCGAACTGCCCGCCGCGCCCGAGGCCCTGATAGAACCAAGCCGGCCGAAGAATCGTGGCGGTACGCCCACCCTCGGCGACAAGCAGCTCAATCGCGCGCTCCGGGTGATCTGCCGTTTTTAGTCCCGTTGTTAATTCCGACAGAAGGACAACGCGCCGAACCTGAGGAGCGGCAGAGAAGAAGGATTTGACCTTTGAGACCGGGTCTGCGAACGGCTTTACAAGATAGAGCGTCTCAATGCCTTGCGTGGCCGGCGCCCACGTGGAGCTGTCATCCCAATCGAACCTCACAGGCATTGCTGCATCAGGCAACTTGACGTTTTCCGGCTGGCGGACACCGGCTCGAAATGAGACGCCCTGAAGCGCCAGGGCCTGAACCAAAACACTTCCAGTTTTCCCGGTTGCGCCGGTCACAAAGATCGGTTCGTTGTTCTTGCCGGAGGTCGTCATTTCTTGTCTCCTAACCCGCATTACGATACCTGGCCTACAGCCCGGAAGTAGCGTCCATTGTCAAGGATCGGCGATTTGACGTTTTGCACGTCGGCGGCGTTGCCGTCGCGCCCCGGTGTTTCTGCACTGCGTCCAGCAAGTCGCCCATTGGTCGGCCTCGCAAGCACATGAGCCCGTACTCTAAGGCTTGCGGCATTCAGGCAGAGAGGCTCGGAAACTATCTATGGGCCGGAAGCCACTGAGGCATGAAATTCGGTTTTCCGTGTATGCCGCCATGGTCGGGTTGCCGCCCATCCTGCGGGCACTTGAGTTTTTCTTCTGTGACAACGGGCCTGCCGCACCTGGCCGCCGTCAGGGCGTGGAGCTAGAGCGACTGGCCATGGTTCAGCGTGCCGACCCGCGCGTAACCAAAATCCGCCGTAGCCGGCCTGTCCGTTTTCCGGTCCGGCGATCGTTGCCGCAGACCGCTCACTTGTCCCTCGCTTGAAGGCCGCCTAGCGTGGCGCCGCGACGATGCCCCAGCTCTCCCTGCACAGCCCGTTCGGCGACATCACCCTCTCCGAGGAGGACGGCGCAATCGTGGCCCTCGACTGGGGCTGGGGACGGGACCAGGCCCGCACCCCGCTGCTGCTGCGGGCCGTGGCGCAACTTCACGGCTACTTCGACGGCCACCGGCGCCGCTTCGACCTGCCGTTGCGCCCCGCCGGCAGCGCCTACCGCCGGCGCGTCTGGGCGG
>CAXTVL010000158.1:0-6466 GCA_964247515.1 uncultured Acetobacteraceae bacterium
CGGCTTTCGGCCGGCGGCGCGGGCTGCAAGTCCATGGCACGCGGGGGGGCGCGGCGCAGCCGGGCCAGCGCGTCGCGGTGAACCTGCGCGGCATCGAGGCGGCGGCGGTGCGGCCCGGGGCGTGCCTGGCGGCGCCCGGCCTGCTGCGCCCCGCCACCTGGCTCACGGTCATGCTGCGCGCCACCGGCACGGTCGCGACCACGCAGCGGTTGCGCCTGCTGGTCGGCACCCAGGAGATCGAGGCGCGGCTGCGCCTGCTGGACCGCGACGCGCTGCAGCCAGGGGAGTCGGGTCCGGCGCAGCTACGTTGCGCCGAGCCGGTCGCGGCGCCGGTGGGCCAGCACCTGATCCTGCGCCGGCCGTCGCCGCCGCTGACCCTCGCCGGCGGGCGTATCCTCGACACCGCGGGATGGCGGTTGCGCCGCCACGATCCCGCGGTGCTGGCGCGGCTCGCGCGGCGCGCGACGGCGGCGCCCGAAGCGCTCGTGGCGCTGGAAGTCGAACTGGCCGGGCTGGAGGGTATCACGCTCGACCGCCTGGCCGGCCTGACCGGGTTGGCACCGGCGTCCGTCGCCGCCGCGTTGCAGGGCGGGCCGGCGCTGGTGCTGCGCGGCGGTGGCGTGGTGCTGCGGACGGCGCTGGACGCGGTCGTGGCGCGCATCCCGAAGCTGCTGACCGCGACGCCCGCATTGTCAGACGCGCATTTGCGGGCGGCGCTGCCCAAGGTGGGCGACGCCGTGCTCGACGAGGCGGTGGCCCGTCTGGTGGCAGCCGGGACCGTTCGGCGCGAGGGCGGTGCGGTCCGGCTGGTGCGGCGCGAGCAGGAAGCCCGAGCGGCGCGCCAGGCACTCTCGCTGGCGGAGCGGCTGGCGGCGGCACTGCTGCAAGGTGGCCTCACTCCGCCCGACCCGGATGCGCTGGCGGTGGATGTACCGTCACGCCAGGCGCTGAGCCAGCTCGTGCGCGCGGGCCTCGCGGTGCGCGCGACCGACCGGGTGCTGAAGCGCGACATCCTGTTCCACCGCGACGCGATCGCGCTGGCGCAGCGCCGCCTCGCGCCCCTGCTGGCGGAGCCCGGGCTGAAGGTGACTGAGGCCGGGGCGGCGCTCGGCATCTCGCGCAAATACAGCGTGCCGCTGCTGGAATACCTCGATTCGGTGCGCTTCACCCGCCGGGTCGGCGACCGGCGCACGCTTGGCCGCGACGCCGCCTGCTGATACACCCGGACGCGGAGGCGATTGGAGTCTGGTGGCTTCCCTGGTCTTCAAAACCAGTGGCCCGCCAAAAGCGGGCGGTGGGTTCGATTCCCATCCGCTTCCGCCGTCTCTCGCGCGGAACTTAGCTTGATTGGCCTTGTTATCCAGTATGGTTCGGCGGGGACGGGGCAGATGAAGAAGGTTCGACGCGGTATCTCGGGGCGTATCGCCGGCTTCGCCCGCGACTGGTCGCTGCCGCGCCAGTTCGCCGGCCAGGATCCGCTGTCCAAGGCGGCGGAGAGCACGGCGTCCAAAAGCCTGCGCCCGCGTCTCGAGGAAGCCGACACCGTCGGCACCAGCGTCTGCCCGTTCTGCGCGGTGGGTTGCGGCCAGCTGGTCTACGCCAAGGGCGGCAAGCCGATCCACATCGAGGGCGATCCGCGCAGCCCGGTCAACCAAGGCACGCTCTGCCCCAAGGGCGCCAGCACGCTCGGCGTGCTGCTGTCGCCGCAGCGCATCAACAAGGTTCTGCACCGCGCGCCCTACGCGACCGAGTGGGAGGAAAAGCCGCTCGACTGGGCGATGGAGCGTATCGCCCAGCTCACCAAGCAAACCCGCGACGACAGCTTCGTGGAGCGGCTGCCCGACGGGCGTGTCGTCAACCACGCGGTCGGCTTGGCCTCGCTCGGCGGCGCCACGCTGGACAACGAGGAGAACTACCTCATCAAGAAGCTGTTCGGCGGCGGCCTCGGCATGGTGAGCATCGAGAACCAAGCCAGAATCTGACACTCCTCCTCGGTGCCCAGTCTGGGCACCTCCTTCGGTCGCGGCGCCGCCACCATGTCCCTGTGGGATCTGGAGAATTCCGACTGCGTCGTGATCATGGGCTCCAACATGGCGGAGAACCACCCGATCGCGTTCCGCTTCGTGGTCGAGGCGAAACGGCGCGGCGCCACGGTCATCCATGTCGACCCGCGCTTCACCCGCACCTCGGCGCTGGCCGACATCCACGCGCCGATCCGCTCGGGCAGCGACATCGCCTTCTTGGGCGGCATCATCCATCACCTGCTGGAGCGCGATCTCTGGTTCCGCGAATTCGCGCTCGCCTACACCAACATCGCCCACATCATCGAGGACGGCTACCAGGACCCCGAGACGCATGACGGCCTGTTCTCCGGCTTCGACGCCGAGGCCAAGTCGTACGACGACGCGACTTGGCAGTACAAGGGCAAGACCGTCCCGTCGCCCGTCTCCGAGAGCCGGGTGCAGACGCAGGAGCAATCCGCCGGCAGCGACTTCGAGGTGATGACCGAGAGTCCGCCGCCGACGGACCCGACGTTGCAGCACCCGAACTGCGTCTACCAGATCATGCGCCGCCATTACGCCCGCTACACGCCGGAGATGGTCGAGCGGGTGACGGGCTGCCCCGCCGAGACGTTCCTGCGCATCGCCGACGCGCTGGCGCGCAACTCGGGCCGCGAGCGCACCGGCGCGTTCTGCTACGCGGTCGGCTGGACCCATCACACGACCGGCGTGCAGATCATCCGCGCCGCCTCGATCATCCAAGGCCTGCTCGGCAATGTCGGGCGGCCCGGTGGCGGCATCATGGCGTTGCGCGGCCATGTCAGCATCCAGGGCAGCACCGACATCCCCACGTTGTACAACATGCTGCCGACCTACCTGCCGCAGCCCAACGCCTTCCACGAGCACGCCACGCTGGCCGACTACCTGCGCGTCGAGACGCCGACGACGGGGTGGTGGAGCAACATGCCCAAATACGTCGTGAGCCTGCTCAAGGCCTGGTACGGCGAGCACGCCCGACCCGACAACGAGTATGGCTACCAGCATTTGCCCAAGCTGACCGGCGACGTGTCGCAGCAGGTGATGACGATGTGCATGGTCGACGGCGTGGTGAAGGGCCAGTTCATCCTGGGCCAGAACCCGGTCGTGGGCGCGGTCAACTCCGACTTCGTCGAGCGCGGGCTGGCGCGGCTCGACTGGCTGGTGGTGCGCGACTTCGCCATGACCGAGACGGCGAACTTCTGGCAGAAGGGCCGCCTGGTGCAGCGCGGCGAGCTCTCGCCCGAGCGGATCGGCACCGAGATGTTCTTCCTGCCCTCGGCGCTTTCGGGCGAGAAGGACGGCTCCGTCACCAACA
Source organism: uncultured Acetobacteraceae bacterium (assembly GCA_964247515.1). GTDB lineage: Bacteria > Pseudomonadota > Alphaproteobacteria > Acetobacterales > Acetobacteraceae > CAVRQM01. The sequence continues at coordinate 3,355 of CAXTVL010000158.1, forward strand.
CCACCCGGCTGGTGCAGTGGCACGACGCCGTGCTGGACGCGCCCGGCGACAGTCGTTCCGACCTGTGGTTCATCTACCATCTCGGCCGCCGGCTGAAGCAGCTCTACGCCGACAGCGCCGAGCCGCGCGACGCGGCGATCCGGGCGCTCACCTGGCAATATCCCGAGCGTGGTGCCCGCGCCGAGCCGGACGCCGAGGCGGTGCTGCGCGAGATCAACGGCTACACCGTGGCCGACCGCAAGCCGGTCGCGCGTTACCACGACCTGAAGGACGACGGCAGCACCGCCTGCGGCGGCTGGATGTATTGCGGGATATATCCACGCGACGGCCATAACGTCGCGCGCTCGCGCACGCCGGACAAGCCGGACGGCCCCGGCAGCCATCTCGGCTGGGCGTTCGCCTGGCCGTCCAACAGGCGCACTCTGTACAACCGCGCCTCGGCCGATCCCGAGGGCGTGCCGTGGTCCGAGCGCAAGAAGATGGTCTGGTGGGACGAGGATGCGGCCAAGTGGACCGGCACCGACATACCCGACTTCGTGCCCACGACGCGCCCGGACTACCGCCCGGATTGGGGAATGCGCCCGCGTGGCATGGCCGCGTTGAGCGGCGCCGCGCCGTTCATCATGGAGGCGGACGGCCTATGCCAGTTGTTCGCGCCGACCGGGCTGAAGGACGGGCCGCTGCCGACCCACTACGAGCCGGTCGAGAGCCCGGTCCTGAACCCGATTTACGGGCAGCAATTCAACCCGGCCGCGAAGCTGTGGACCCGCAAGGGCAATGAGCTGCACGCGCCGGAGGACCCGCGCTTCCCGTACGTGCTCACGACGTTCCGGCTGACCGAACTGCATTGCGGCGGGGTGATGAGCCGCGTCACGCCGCACACCGCCGAGCTGCAACCGGAAGCCTTCGTCGAGATCGCGCCGGAACTGGCGCGCGAACTCGGCATCGTGCATCTCGGCTGGTCGGTGCTGTCCTCCCTGCGCGGCGACATCGAGGTGCGCGCGATGGTGACGCGGCGGGTGCGGCCGTTCACCATCGCCGGGCGCACGGTGCATCAGGTCGCGATGCCGTGGGTGTTCGGCTGGGAAGGCTACGCGCGCGGCGACATCGCCAACGTGCTGCTGGCGATCACCGGCGACGCCAACACCAGCATCCACTCGACCAAGGCCGTGACCTGCGCGCTGCGTCCCGGCCGGCTGCCCTCGGGAGGCACCAGGCGTGGCCAGTGACGATGCGGGGCGCGAGGCGCTGGCCGAGCTGGACCGGGCGCTGGCGGCCAAGCCGCACGCCGAGGGGCACACCTTCTCGATGGCGGCGCTGCATCTTTCGCAACTGCGCGACCGGATGGCGGCGGAACAGCGCGAGCGGGGGGCCGACGTCCGGAGCCGCCGTCGTCTCGAGCACCTCAACGCGGTCATCAGCGTGGTGCTGGCCGGCCATTTCCCCTTGGGCGCCGTGCCATGGGCGGAGTTGCAGAGGGCGCGTGGCTGGTTGGCCGAACTGGTCGAAGCGGCATGACCTCGCGGGACATGGTTGGGACCGTCACCATCGTCCAGGAAAGCCGCTTCCAGATGACCGACGACGATGGCGTGTCGCACCTGTTCATCCTGAGCCCGAACGCCACGGCCGAGACCGAGCAACTGCAGGCGTTGCAGCACCGGCAGGCGCGGGTCAGCGTGCGCTACAAGCCCGCCGCCAACCTGATCGGCCACGTCGCCCACCGGATTTCATTGCTGGATTGAGGAACGCGCCATGGATATGAACGTGCGGGTCCAGGACGAGACGCGCTCCCAGTTCGACCGCATGATCCCGAACGAGTCGGAGCTGACCGCGCACGTGCTGATCGAGCCGGGCAAGTCGTACGGCTTCTTCACCGACACCACGGTCTGCATCGGCTGCAAGGCGTGCGAGGTCGCCTGCAAGGAGTGGAACAACCTGCCGGCCGACAACATCGGCCTGACCGGGCAAAGCTTCGACAACACCGGCTCGCTGTCGGCGAACACCTGGCGGCACGTGGCGTTCGTGGAGCAGGCCGGCGACGTCCGCGACAACGCCCAGCCGGCCTACCAGAGCGGCTGGCTGATGATGAGCGACGTGTGCAAGCACTGCCACAACCCGCCCTGCCTGGAGGCGTGCCCGACCGGCGCGCTGTTCAAGACCGAGTTCGACACCGTGGTCATCCAGCAGGACATCTGCAACGGCTGCGGCTATTGCGTGCCGGCGTGCCCGTTCGGCGTCGTCGATGTCAACGTGCTCGACGGCAAGGCGCACAAATGCACGCTCTGCTACGACCGGCTGAAGGGCGGGCTGGAGCCGGCCTGCGCCAAGTCCTGCCCCACCGACTCGATCCAGTTCGGCGAGGTGTCCGTGTTGCAGGCGCGGGCGGCCGAGCGGGTCGGGCAGTTGCACGCGGCCGGGGTCGCGAACGCCTACCTGTACGGCGTGCCGGACTCGCCCGGCGCCACCGGCGACCTTGGCCACCTCAACGCCTTCTTCCTGCTGACCGAGCGGCCGGAAGCGTACAACCTGCCGGCGGCGCCGACCCGCGCCTCCAACCGGGTGGCGCCCAGCCTGATGTCGGGCCTCGCGACCGTGGCCGGCCTGGCGCTCACCGCGTTCGCCCTGTTCGCGCGCAGGGATTGAGGCCGCCCATGTCTGAAGGCATCGCCTTGCACGCGCCGGACGAGGAGCCGATCGTCCCGCGCGACGCGCACGACACAATCGCGCCGGCGGGCAAGTGGGACGGCCCGACCTATTACGGCCGCTCGCAACTGAAGCAGGCGCCGTTCGAGAACTGGGTCGTTGGCGGCTACATCTTCCTGGCCGGGCTGTCCGGCGCCTCGGCGCTGGTCTCGGCCATCGCCGGCGCCACGCGCGGACGGGCGGCCGAGGCCGCGGTGCGGCGCGGGCGCTACCTCAGCCTGCTGGCGCCCACGCTCGGTTCGGCGCTGCTGGTCTGGGACCTGCACTCGCCGAAGCGGTTCTACAACATGCTGCGCATCGCCAAGCGCACCTCGCCGATGTCGATCGGCACCTGGATCCTGATGAGCTTCAGCGCCTTCGCCGGCGCCAGTGCCGTGGGGCAGTTCCTCGTCGACCGGGTGCCGCGCAG
>CAXTVL010000159.1:0-6466 GCA_964247515.1 uncultured Acetobacteraceae bacterium
GGGGGGTCCGGCGCCAACCCGCGGGCGGGGGGGCAGGGGGGGGCCGCGGGGGCCGGGGGGGCACCGCGGCCGCGGCGCCTGCCGCCGCTGGGGGCGCCACCGGCGCGCGACCGCATCGTGCCCCAGGAATCGGCCGTGGCGCTGGCCGGGGCGCTCGGCGGCGCCACGCTGTTGCGTCCGCGCGCCGGGCATGTAGGCATGGTCGCTGGACGGTCCGCCGATAGCGAGCTGTGGCGGCCGTTGCGCGACTGGATCCCTGGCCTCGTGGGGCGATGATGCAACCACGGCAGCACCGCCTCATTTGAACCCGACAGGGAGGACGGACATGGAAGACATCGTGATCGTGGCCGCGGCGCGCACGCCGGTCGGCAGCTTCAACGGCGCGTTCGCGTCCACGCCAGCGCATGTGCTGGGCAGCGTCGCGATCCAGGCGGCGCTGGCCCGCGCCGGCGTGGCGCCGGACGAGGTGGACGAGGTGATCCTGGGCCAGGTGCTGACCGCGGCGCAGGGCCAGAACCCGGCGCGCCAGGCGTCGCACGCGGCGGGCGTGCCGGACGCCACCACCGCGTTCGGCATCAACCAGGTGTGCGGCTCGGGCCTGCGCGCGGTCGCCCTGGCGGCGCAGCAGATCCGCGGCGGCGAAGCCACGGTGATCGTGGCCGGCGGACAGGAGAGCATGAGCCAGGCACAGCACGCCGCCTATTTGCGCGCCGGCGCCAAGATGGGCGATCTGCAGCTCGCCGACACGATGATCAAGGATGGGCTGTGGGACGCGTTCCACGGCTACCACATGGGCGTCACCGCCGAGAACGTCGCCCGCGCCTACCAGATCACCCGCGAGCAACAGGACGCGATGGCGCTGGGCAGCCAGCAGAAGGCCAGCGCGGCGCAGAAATCCGGCCGCTTCAGCGACGAGATCGCGCCGGTCACGATCAAGGGCCGCAAGGGCGACACGGTGGTTGCGGACGACGAGTACATCCGCCACGACAGCACCGCCGAGGCGATGGCGCGCCTGCGGCCGGCGTTCGACAAGGACGGCACCGTCACCGCCGGCAACGCCAGCGGCCTCAACGACGGCGCCGCGGCACTGGTGGTGATGTCGGCGGCGGAAGCTGCGCGGCGCGGCCTCACGCCGTTGGCCCGCATCGCGAGCTTCGCCACCATGGGCGTCGATCCGGCGTTGATGGGCACCGGCCCGATCCCGTCGAGCCGGCGGGCACTGGAGCGGGCCGGCTGGACGCCCGACCAGCTCGACCTGATCGAGGCCAACGAGGCTTTCGCGGCCCAAGCCTGCGCCGTCAACAAGGACCTCGGCTGGGACGCCGAGCGGGTCAACGTCAACGGCGGCGCCATCGCGTTGGGCCACCCGATCGGCGCCTCGGGCGCCAGGGTGCTCGTGACACTGCTGCACGAGATGGCGAAGCGGGGCTCGCACAAGGGCTTGGCCACGCTGTGCATCGGCGGCGGGATGGGGGTTGCGATGTGCGTCGAGCGGTGAAACGCTAGGCGTCAACAACAAGACATCGGGGAGGCACGCAAATGGACAGGGTTGCCCTAGTCACCGGCGGCACGCGCGGCATCGGCGCCGAGGTCAGCCGCCATTTGAAGGCCGCCGGCCGCATCGTGGTCGCCAGCTACGCCGGCAACGACGCCGCCGCCGACGCGTTCCGCGCCGAAACCGGGATCGCGGTCCGCAAATTCGATGCCGGTGACTATGCCGCCTGCCAGGAGGCGGTCGCGGCGATCGCCGCCGAGATCGGCCCAATTGCCATCCTGGTCAACAACGCCGGCATCACCCGCGACGCCACCATCGCCAAGCTGACCCGCGACATGTGGGATGCGGTGCTCGACACCAACCTCGGCAGTTGTTTCAACCTGTGCAAGCTGACCTTCGACGCGATGCGCGCCGCCAATTTCGGCCGCATCGTCAACATCGGCAGCATCAACGGCCAGGCCGGGCAGTATGGCCAGGTCAACTACGCCGCCGCCAAGTCCGGTATCCACGGCTTCACCAAGGCCTTGGCGCAGGAGGGGGCCCGCTTCGGCATCACCTGCAACGCCATCGCGCCCGGCTACGTCGACACCGAGATGGTGCGCGCCGTGCCGCCCGACGTGTTGCAGAAGATCGTGGCGCGTATCCCGGTGGGACGGCTCGGCCATGCCGAGGACATCGCCCGCGGCGTGGTGTTCCTGACCGCCGACGACGCCGACTTCGTCACTGGCTCGACGCTGTCGATCAACGGCGGTCAGCACATGTATTGAGGCGCCGTCCCGGAACGGGCACCGTGCCAGGTCCGGGACGGGCCGACTCACGACCGGATCTTCGACAACGTCGCGTCCGGCACGGCGAAATTGTTGGCGACCAGATAGGACGGGCTCGCGTTGATCCAGTCCTTCAAGGTGATTTCCTGGAACTGACCGGCGTCCCAGGTCTGCACGATCTCGAGGTCGGTGTCGCCGGTGTTGCGGATCGCGTGGCCGAACCCGGCCGGCAGATAAGCGGAGTCGCCGGCCTTCACGTCCGACACCTTGCCGCGCCCGCCCGAGCCGAACGCCGCGATCTGGCCCTTGCCGCGCAGGTAGTAGTTGAACTCATTGGCGTTCGGGTTCCAGTGCAGCTCCTTCATGGCACCCGGCTTGATGATCATCAGCCCGCCGGACATGTCCTTGGAGGCGGGCCACTCGTCCACGGTCGCAAGGCGGAACGAGCCACCGTCGAACTCGCGACGCGCCTTGGCCTCGCGCATCAGGGCGAATTTGTGCGTCGAGTCCTTGGGCCACGGCGAATCGGTGGCCTGTGCCGAATGCAGGATCGGGCCGGACTTGATGTAGGTCTCGCCCTTGGGGAAGGCGTCGAACAGGTCCTTGGGGACGCCGAAGTTCAGCGCCAGCATGTCCTTGGGCGTCACGTCCACCCAGTCGGTGATCGAGAACGTGCCATGTTCGGAGAACGCGCCGTTGTCGAACGACAGCAGGAAGTGGCACGGCTTGTCGCCGATGGTCTGGATCGCGTGGCCGTGGCCCTTGGGGAAATACCACAAGTCGCCCGGGCCGAAATTGTTGACCTCGCTCTGTCCCGACGGGTCGAGCACCATCGTCTGACACTGCCCCTCGATGATGAACGCCCACTCGGCGGCGATGGCATGCCAGTGCAGTTCGCGCGACGCGCCGGGATCGAGGAACATATGGACGCCGGCCAGTCCCTTCATGATCGGGAGCTGCTTGACGGTCGATTCCTTGGCCCAGCCGCCGGACGTGACCTTCGGCCTGCCGCCGTCGAGCGCATGGACGAACTCGGGCATTCCGCCCACTTCGGTCGGATCGTGGTAGACCACGTCCGGCCCCGCCGACAGTTGCACCGACCTGCGGCCGGAGCCGCCGTCGCCGGGCTTGGCGCCCTCGGCCGACGCCTGGGTAGCCAGCATCGCGAGGCCGCTGGCGCCCAGGGCGGCGGTGCCGAGGAACGAGCGTCGACCGCTGTTGGAGTCCATTTGCTTCCCTCCCTTCTTGCGTTGGATAAGTGCAGACGTCGCATCTCAAGCAGCAAGCGTCAAGATCGCCAGTCCTGCGCCGTATGGTATTTTGCCAGCAAACTCCAACGACGAACTGTGACTTGTAGTTCATTCAAGTTTTCTGATCGCGCGATTGAAAATCAGATCCGTTTCCCGCGCGTGTCCTGATTTTTCTCGCTTCGCCCACGCGATGACTATACCAGCGGCTTTTTTGCTGTAGCGTCGGAAAAGGGTGCCCGAGACCACTGAAGCAACTGTAAACGGGAGAGAACAATGGCGGTGGGCGAGGCCCTATACGACATTGGCCTGTTGACCTTGACGTCGGTCGCCGCCACGATTCCGGTGCCGGGATCGGTGGACGCCACCGTCATCGACGCGGCCGCCCGGCGCGCCCATGTCGGCGGCAAGCCGGGCGTGGTCGACCTCGACAGCAACACCGTGCTTGCCAAGCTGCCGTCCGAGAAGAACGCGCATACTTTGGCGGTCGACACCGACACCCACGCCGTCACCGTCCATCGCAACGAAAGCAACAAGGTCGACCTGTTCGAGATGGACAATCCCGACTGACGGCCCGCGGCGGGCGTCACTGCGCCGAGGCGCTGGCTTCGCTGCGGGTGGCGCCCACGCGCGCGGCCAGGGCCGCGGCCATGAACTCGTCGAGGTTGCCGTCCAAAACCGAAGCCGGGTTGCCGGTCTCGAAGCCGGTGCGCAGATCCTTCACCAGTTGGTATGGCGCCAGCACGTAGCTGCGGATCTGGTGGCCCCAGCCGATGTCGGTCTTGGCCGCCTCGGTGGCGTTGGACGCCGCCTCGCGACGCTGCAGCTCGGCCTCGTACATGCGGGCCTTCAGCATCCCCATGGCGGTGGCGCGGTTGCGGTGCTGGCTGCGGTCGGTCTGGCAGGCGACCACGATGCCCGTGGGCACATGGGTGATGCGGATGGCGCTCTCGGTCTTGTTGACGTGCTGCCCGCCGGCGCCCGACGCGCGGTAGGTGTCGACGCGCAAATCGCTGGGATCGATCTCGATCTCGATCGTGTCGTCGATCACCGGGTAGACCCAGACGCTCGCGAAGCTGGTCTGCCGGCGGGCGGCGCTGTCGAACGGGCTGATGCGCACCAGGCGATGCACGCCGGCCTCGGTCTTGAGCCAGCCGTATGCGCTCTCGCCGCTGACCTGCAACGTCGCCGACTTGATGCCGGCCTGTTCGCCCTCGTTGCTGTCGAGCAGTTGCACCTTGTGGCCGTGCGCCTCGGCCCAGCGGGTGTACATGCGCATCAGCATCTCGGCCCAGTCCTGCGCCTCGGTGCCGCCGGCGCCGGCGTTGATCTCCATATAGGCGTCGCGCCCGTCGGCCTCGCCGGACAACAGGCTCTCGATCTCGCGCCGCTTGGCCTCGGTCGCCACCGCGGTCAGCGCCGCGACGCCATCGGCGACCATGGCGGTGTCGCCGTCGGCCTCGGCCATGGCGATCAGCTCGGAGGTGTCGGCGATCTCGGCCTCCAGCCGCTGCACACCCTCGACCGCACTGGCCAGTCGCGTGCGCTCGCGCATCAGCACCTGGGCTGCGGCGGCGTCCGCCCACAGCGCCGGGTCCTCGGCGCGGTGATTCAGCTCGTCGAGGCGCGCCAGGGCGGCATCCCAGTCAAAGATGCCTCCTCAGCAGCGCCACGGACTGCTTGATCTGCTCGTTCAACGCGTCGGATTCGGTCGACATGTCCTTGGTGCCTCAGCGGAGCGGGGTCAATAAAGCCCGCCCAACCCGCTGTCGACCCCGGACGCGGCGCCGCCGGCGGGGATGCCGCCGCTTCCGGTGACGCCGCCATTGCCGTCCTGCTCGGCCGAGGCGGTGCTGTCCGAGGTGCTGGCGCCCGGCGTCTGCCCCGGCTTGAAGGCGTCGGTCACGGTGCCGTAGCCGCTGTCGTACGAGGCGACGGTGACGCCCGGCGGGGCCACGAACTTCAGGTTGGGGCGGCCCTGCAGTGCCCGGGCCATGAAGTCGTGCCAGACGGGTGCCGCAAGCGCGCCGCCGGTCTCCTTCTCGCCCAGGCTGGCCGGCGCGTCGAAGCCGATCCACACCACGGTCACGAGGTCGGGGGTGAACCCCGCGAACCAGGCGTCGGTGAAGTCCTGCGTGGTGCCGGTCTTGCCGGCGACCTGGCGGTTCAGCCCGACCACGGCCGGCGTGCCGGTGCCGCGCTGCACGACACCTTGCATCATCATCACCACCTGGAACACGCTGTCGGCGTCGGCGATCTGCTTTCGGGTGTCGGCCAGCGCCGGCGGGTGCGACGCGTCGCCGCAGGCATCGCAGCCGATGCCGGGGGCGGCCATGATGACGTGGCCGTCGCGGTCCTGCACCGTGTCGATGAAGCTCGGCACCACTTCGCGTCCGCCATTGGCCAGCGTCGCGTAGGCGCCGGCCTCGCGCAGCACCGTGGTCTCGACCGAGCCCAGCGCCGCCGGCAGCACATGCGGCATCTGGTCGACCTCGTGCAGGGCGATGGCGTTGGCCGCCACCGCGTCCATGCCGACGCGGTCGGCGACCCGTACCGTGACCAGGTTGAGCGACTTCTCCAGCGCCACGTGCAGCGGCGTCGGGCCGTTGAAGTCCAGCTCGTAGTTGCCCGGCCGCCACTCGCCGGCGCTGGTGTTGAGCACGAATGGCGCGTCGAGGAAGCGCTGCGAGGGCGAGATGTTCTGCTCCATCGCGGTCAGGTAGACGATCGGCTTGAAGCTCGACCCCGGCTGCCGGTTGGCCTGGGTGGCTCGGTTGAACTGGCTCATCTCGTACGACCAGCCGCCGGCCATCGCCAGCACCCGCCCGGTCGCGGGATCGAGCGAGACCAGCGCCCCCTGCACCTGCGGAACCTGGCGCAGCAACAGGCGCGGCGCGCGTGGGCCGGCGCCCTTGCCGGCGGTGGTCGGCTCGGCCATCACCACGTCGCCCACATGC
>CAXTVL010000160.1:0-832 GCA_964247515.1 uncultured Acetobacteraceae bacterium
CGTCGGCGCCATAGGACGACGAGGCGCCGTCCTTCAGCACCTCGACCCGCTCGACGATCTCGTCGGGGATGGTGTTCAGGTCGACGAAGTTCCGCGTCCCGTCGTCGGCGAGCGGATAGGACGAGGCGCGCAGGCCGTCGAACAGGACGAGCGTCGAGTTGCTGGTCAGGCCGCGCAGCGACACCGCCGACGCCCCGCTGGCGAAGGCGCCGTTCGCGGTGAACGAATTGGTCAGCGCCGGACCGTTGTTCGACGAGATCGACTGGACCGCGGCCTGGCCCGTCTGCAGGCCGCGTGCCTCGAGGTCGTCGGCCGTCAGGACGGTGACCGGCGACGGCGTCTCGGTGTTGCGGCGGCGGAGCAGCGAACCGGTAACGACGATCGTCTCGGCCGTGTCGGCGGTCGCGGCCCGCGCGGCCCGCCCCTCGGTCGCGGCGGGGCCCCGGGGCCGCGCCCGGCCGCGCGGCCGGGTCGACGCCCACGGCGGAGCGCAGCCGCGGGCCGGCCTCGCGCGCGACCTCGGCCAGGAAGCGGCCCTGCCCGCAGCCGATCTCGAGATAGTCGATCGGGCCGTCCGGCACGGCCGCGACCACGGCCCGCGCCCGCTCGACCAGATGCGCCCGGAACGCCGGCGAGTGCGACTGGTCGTTCTCGTAGGCGTGATCGTAGGCCGGCAGCTCGGCGTGGAAGGTGGCGTTCCAGACGAAGCCGCAACGCTCGCAGCCGAGCGGGCTCAGCCGGCCGCGCGGCGCCCCCCCCCCCCCCCCCCGGGGGGCGGGCCCCCGCGGGGCGCGCCCCCCCCCCGGCCCCCCCCCGCCCCCCCCCCCCCGCC
>CAXTVL010000160.1:842-2607 GCA_964247515.1 uncultured Acetobacteraceae bacterium
CGCGGGCTCAGCCGGCCGCGCGGCGCCGCCCGCGCCGCCGCCGGGGTCGCGTACAGCCGGTTCATCAGCACCGGCACGTCCACCGGCTCGCCCAGCGCCACCGGATCGGGCGCCGTGCAGACCGGACAGCGCCGCATCGTCCCGCCCGAGCCATCCGCCATCCGCGCGCGCCCCTTCCGCGCCGCAGTGCGGCACGAACCCGCTAGGATTGCAACCGTAATGAACTCAGGCGGCGGCCAGGCTGGCGGCGAGGCGCAGATCGGCCACGAACGAGGCGTACTCGCGCTGCTTGGCGTCCTCGTCGGGCAGCCGCAGCAGGTACGACGGATGCACCGTGACCAGGCCGGTGGTGTTGCCGAGCGGCATCGGCTTGCCGCGCTCGCGGGTGATCGGCAGCGCCCGGCCGAGCACCGCGCGCACCGCCGTCGCCCCCATCATCACCGTGACCTTGGGCAGCACCTCGGCGCGCTCGATGGTCAGCCACTGCGCGCAGGCGACGATCTCGGACGTGTCCGGCTTGGCGTGGATGCGCCGCCGCCCGCGCGGCTCGAACTTGAAGTGCTTGACCGCATTGGTGACGTAGGCGGTGGCGCGGTCGAGCCCGGCCTCGGCCATGGCGCGGTCGAACAACTGGCCGGCCGGCCCCACGAACGGCCGCCCGGCCAGATCCTCCTGGTCGCCCGGCTGCTCGCCCACGAACATGATCGCCGCGTCGGGCGGGCCTTCGCCGAACACCACCTGCGTCGCCGGCTCCCACAGCTTGCACGAGCGGCACTGCGCGGCGGCGGCGGCGGCCTGCGCCAGGCGCCCCTCCAGGACCGGCGCCTCCGGGCGCGCCGGGCGGTTGGTGGGGCGGGGCGGCGAGATCGTGGGCTGGTCGACCATGGCGTCGGTGCGCTCCTGCGCGGTGCGGATCAGCTCAGGAATCGCCGCCGCCTCGGGCAAGTTCCGCCAATACTTGCGCGGCATCTCCGAGGTCATCGCCGCGACCTTGAGCCGGGCCGGGTTGAAGATGCTGCTGAAGTAGGCCAGCCAGTAGCGCGCCACCGCGTCGTCGTCCGGCACCTCGGCCGGATTGGCGCCCGGCCCGAACGACAGCTCGGCGCCGTCCCAGTGGGCGCTGCGATACGGCGTCAGGATCGACCAGGTCATCGTGGCGAAGCGGCGCACGAAGAAGCCGGCATTGGCCTCGACGATGAAGTGCTGCGGCTCGAACCAGGCGACGTAGCGCGTGGCGCCGTCCGCCTCGACCTCGCGGAAGCGGACGAAGGCGCGCATCTTGTGGGTGTCGCGGCGCACGCCCTGCGCCCAGCCCTGGACGCGATGCACCTCGGGGTCGGCGGCGTCCTCCAGCAGGTGCCGCTCGCCGCGATGGGCGCGCCAGACCAGGCGGTAGAGCAGCGCGAACCGCTCCGGCTCGCGCGCCTGGATCGCCGTCTCGGCCAGCGTCACCAGTGCCCGCGGCAGGGTGAAGGCACCCGATGGCGGCGGCTTGGGCGCGCCGTCGTCCAGCGCCGCGAACAGGTCGTCGGGCGCGGCCACCGACCATACCGTCTGCTCCGGGGCCACGCCGTCGAGCGCCAGCGCGCGGGCGGCGGCGCGCCAGCCGTCCCAGTCGACCTCGTGCGCCAGCACCACGCTCCTCACGCGAACAGCTCCGCCTGGCGCGGCAGCCGACGCAGCAGGCTGGCCGGCTCCGGGCCGCGCGGGTGGTGGTCGGCCGTCACCACGAACGGCGCCAGCTTGGGCAGCGAGAGCCGTAGCC
>CAXTVL010000160.1:2617-6463 GCA_964247515.1 uncultured Acetobacteraceae bacterium
TCGTCCATGCGCAGCCGCCGGTGCCGCCGCGCCGACAGCAGCCGCTCGACCGACTTGACGCCGAGGCCCGGCACCCGCAGCAGCGCCTCGCGCGGCGCCGCGTTGACGTCGACCGGGAACCGCTCGCGGTGGGCCAGCGCCCAGGCCAGCTTGGGGTCCATCTCCAACGGCATGTTGCCGGCGGCGTCGGTCGCGAGCTCCGGCTCGGAGAAGCCGTAGAAGCGCAGCAGCCAGTCCGCCTGGTACAGCCGGTGCTCGCGCAACAGGGGCGCGGCGCGCGGCGGCAGGATGGCGGAGGCGTCGGGGATCGGGCTGAACGCCGAGTAGTACACCCGGCGCAGCCCGTAGGCGCCGTAGAGGTTGCTGCTCAGCGACAGGATCTGCCGGTCGCTGCTGTCGTCGGCGCCCACGATCACCTGCGTGCTCTGCCCGGCCGGGGCGAAGCGCGGCGCCCGCTTCTCGCGCGCGGCGTCGATGCCGAGGCGCAGCCGGCCCATCGAGCGGCGGATGCTCGGCGCGTCCTTCTCCGGCGCCAGCCGGTCCAACGCCGCCTGGCTCGGCAGCTCGACGTTGATCGACAGCCGGTCGGCCCAGCGGCCGGCCTCGGCCAGCAGCTCGGGCGAGGCGTCCGGGATGGTCTTGAGGTGGATGTAGCCGCGGAACTGGTGCGTCTCGCGCAGCGTGCGCGCCACCAGCACCACCTGCTCCATGGTGTAGTCCGGGCTGCGGATGATGCCCGAGCTCAGGAACAGGCCCTCGATGCAATTGCGCCGGTAGAACGCGAGCGTGAGCCGCACCACCTCGTCGACCGTGAAGCGCGCCCGCGGCACGTTCGAGCTGCGGCGGTTGATGCAGTACAGGCAGTCGTAGACGCAGGCGTTGGTCAGCAGGATCTTGAGCAGCGAGATGCAGCGCCCGTCCGGCGCGTAGGCGTGGCAGATGCCCATGCCCTCGCTGGAGCCGATGCCGGCCGCCTGGCCTTTGGAGTGACGCTTGTCGGTGCCGGACGAGGCGCACGACGCGTCGTACTTCGCCGCGTCGGCGAGGATCTCCAGCTTCTGCAACAGCTCCATCGAAACCCCGTGTTTACTTTTTGTTCCTAGCATGGAACGGGCTGGACGCCAACCGGCGCCGGCGATACCTATGATTTCGCCGCGCTGTCGACGTTGTACGGGGATAACTGCTCATGCCGGCGGCCGTTGCCAGAGTCACCGCACCGATCAAGCGCGGCGTCACGACGACCATCCAGACCCGGCGCATCGGCAACCTGCCGACCGACCACAGCCTCGACCTGCTCAACTTCTTCATCGCCGACGTGCAGACCGGGTTCGGCCCGTTCATCGCGATCTACCTCACCACCCACACCTGGACGCCGCAGGAGATCGGCGTGGCGCTCAGCGCCGGCTCGTTCATCGCGATCCTGGCGCAGGTGCCGGCGGGCGCGTTCATCGACGCGATCCGCCGCAAGCGGCTGGCCGGGATCATCGCGCTGGCCTCCATCGGCGTCAGCGCCGTGACCCTGGCGCTGTTCCCGATGCGCTGGCCGGTGTTCGGGGCCGAGGCGCTGCACGGCCTCGCGAGTTGCCTGCTGGTGCCCTCGATCGCGGCGATCACGCTGAGCCGCGTCGGGCGCGCCAACCTCGGCGAGCGGCTGGGCCGCAACTCCCGGTTCTCGGCGCTGGGCAGCACGATCGGCGCCGGCCTGATGGGGGCGCTGGGCACCTACTGGTCGGCGCAATCGGTGTTCTGGTGCGCCGCCGTGTTCACCATTCCCGGCATGATCGCGATCGGCGCGCTGCCGCCGCGTCACGAGAGCGAGCCGCGACCCGGGCGGCAGGGTGCCCGCAACGCGGCGCGCGAGGGCTGGGGGGTGCTGCTCGACCGGCGGATGATCCTGTTCGCCTGCTGCGTCGCGCTGTTCTTCATGTCGAACGCCGCGATGCTGCCGCTGGCCGCCTCGGCGCTGGCCGGGCCGCAAGGCACCGCCGCGAACCTGATCGTGGCCGCGTGCATCGTGGTGCCGCAGCTCATGGTGGCGGCGCTGTCCCCGCTCATGGGCCGGCTCGCGGAGCGACGCGGCCGGCGGCCGGTGCTGCTGCTGGGCTTCGCCGCCCTGCCGGTGCGCGGCCTGCTGCTGTCGGTGCTGGTCTCGCCGGGGGGCGTGATCGCGGCGCAGGCGCTGGACGGGGTGGGCGGCGCGGTGCTTGCCGTGATGCTGCCGCTGGTCGCCGCCGACGTGACGCGGGGCACCAACCGGTTCAACCTGTGCCTGGGCCTGTTCGGCCTGGCCGCGGGCCTCGGCGCCACCGTCAGCACCACGCTGGGCGGGGCGCTGGCGACCCATCTCGGCAGCCGGGTGGCGTTCCTGGGCCTCGCCGCGACCGGGGCGGCGGCGATGGCGCTGGTGGGCTTGGCACTGCCGGAGACCAAGGCCGCGCCGGCGGGCGCCGAGCGCTGATCGGCGCGAGATGACCCAGGCCGTCGACAACAGCCGACCACCGGTCGGTCGCGGCCAATCCCCGCGGTGGCATCGACGCCGCCCGATCAATACGGGCTGTCGATGTCGGCCAGCGCCACGTAGACGCTCTTGAGCTGGCTGTAATGCTCGACCGCCGCCCGCCCGTTCTCGCGGCCCAGGCCCGATTGCTTGACGCCACCGAACGGCAGCTCGATCGGCGTCATGTTGTAGTGGTTGATCCAGCACGTCCCCGCCTGCAACCGGGCGATCACGCGGTGTGCGCGCGCGAGGTCGGCGGTGAAAACCGCGCCGGCCAGGCCGAACGGCGAGGCGTTGGCGCGCGCCAGCACCTCGTCCTCGTCGTCGAACGCCAGGATCGTCATCACCGGCCCGAAGATCTCGTCTCGCGCCAGCGCCATCGCGTCGGTGCAGCCGTCGAAGATCGCGGGCGAGACGAACGCGCCCCGCGCCAGCGCCCCCTCCGTCACTCGCCTGCCGCCGATCAGCAGCCGCGCCCCGTCCCGCTCGCCTTGCGCCACCGCCGCCAGCACCTTCTCCATGTGCCCCCGCGAGATCAGCGCGCCCACCTGGGTCGCGGGGTCGAGCGGGTCGCCCACGCGCAGCCGCGCGGTGCGCGCCAGCAGCTCGGCCACGAACGCGTCCTTGACCCGGCGCTGCACGAACACCCGGGTGCCGTTCGAGCAGACCTCGCCGGCCGAGTAGAAATTGGCCAGCATGGCGCCGGACACCGCGTTGGCGACCTTCGCGTCGTCGAACACGATCAACGGCGACTTGCCGCCCAGCTCCAGCGTCACGTGCTTGAGCGTGGCCGCCGCGTCGGCCATCACCGCGCGCCCGGTGCCGACCTCGCCGGTCAGCGACACCTTGGCGATGCCGGGATGGCGGGTCAGCAGCCGCCCGGTGTCGGCCATGCCCTGCACCACGTTGAACACCCCGGCCGGCAGCCCGGCCTCGGCGAACGCGGCGGCGAGTTCGAGCGCGGTGAGCGGCGTGAGCTCGGCCGGCTTGAACACCATGGCGTTGCCGCAGGCCAGCGCCGGGGCCGCCTTCCAGCAGGCGATCTGCAGCGGGTAGTTCCAGGCCCCGATCCCGGCCACCACGCCCAACGGCTCGCGCCGCGTGTAGCCGAACGCGGTGGGTCCCAAGTCGATGTGCTCGCCCGCGAGGGTGGCCGCCACTCCCGCGAAATACTCCAGGCAATCGGCGCCGGAAGCCACGTCGACGACGCCGGTCTCGGCGATCGGCTTGCCGGTGTCGCGGCTCTCCAGTCGCGCCAGCTCGGCGTTGCGCGCCCGCAGCAGCTCGGCGGCGCGGCGCAGCACCCGGCCGCGCTCGGCGCCGGTCATCGCCGCCCAGGCCGCCTGCCC
>CAXTVL010000161.1:0-6419 GCA_964247515.1 uncultured Acetobacteraceae bacterium
GTCCGGCGGGGCGGCGGTCGCGGCGGCCACCGGGGCGGGCGTGCTGCACCTCGGCACCGACGGCGGCGGCTCGATCCGGGTGCCGGCCTCGTTCACCGGCATCGTGGGCCTGAAGCCGACCTACGGCCGGGTGCCGGCCTACCCGCCGAGCGCGTTCGGCACCGTGGCGCATCTGGGCCCGATGGCGCGCCGTGCCGCGGATGCGCGCGCCATGCTGGCCGCGATGTCGGGACCGGACGCGCAGGACTGGCTGCAAGGCGTGGGCGAACTTCCGACGCTGGACCAAACCCCCGCCACGTTCGCCGGCACCCGGATCGGCTACTGGGCGAGCCCGCCCTGCGGCACGGTCGATCCCGAAGTCGCGGCTTGCGTCGCGGCCAGGCTGCGAGGCCTCGAACGGCTCGGCGCCGTCGTGGAGCCGGTCGCGCTACCCGGCGAGGGCTTGCTGGAGCTGTTCAACACCCTCTGGTTCGCGGGCGCAGCCGCCCGTGCCGCGGCGCTGTCGCCCGAGGCGCGCGCGCAGCTCGATCCGGGGTTGGCCGAGGCGGTCGCGGCTGGGGAGGCGCTGAGCGCCGTGGAGTACGTGCGCGCGGCGACGGGGCGCGCCGAGTTCTGCCGCGCCATGACCGCCCTGCTCGACCGCTACGACCTGCTCGCCTCACCGGCCACGGCGATCCCGGCGTTCGCGGCGGGATGCGAGGTGCCGCCCGGCTCCGGCCTGTCACGCTGGACCGAGTGGGCCGGCTTCAGCTTCCCGCTCAACCTGTCGCAGCAGCCGGCGATGTCGGTGCCGTGCGGCGCGACGGCCGGCGGCCTGCCGATCGGGCTGCAACTCGCGGCCGGGCGCGGCCGGGACGGGCGCCTGCTGGCCTATGCGGAGGCGTTCGAGCGGAGCTTTCCCGAGACCGTGTCGTAGGCCCCGATACCCCGCGGTTCGGTGTGGCAGGGCTTGACCTGCTCCATGAGCGAGCCTTGGTCATGGGGCCGGGTGTCGCGCGGCGGCGACTGCGCCAAATTGGCGAAGGTTCGTGCTTGCGTCAGACCGGCTCCGACCAGCCGCGCGAAGTGGCTTTTGGAAAAACCTATGGCACCAGGGTGGTTTCCTCGCTGGCCCGCGATGTGACGTCGGGCCGAGCCAGACGGTCTTCTTGAGCCCGCACCTGGGTGACGGACAACGGGTCGAGTTCGCTGGCCGGCGTCAGCAACTCGGCAGCCAACGGGGTGTCGGCGGTTTCCTTGATCGCGTCCAGCACCGCTTGCGGGTCGGCCGGCATCGCCATGGCGACCGCCTCCGCATCGACGCGATCGCGCAAGTTCGGGTTGTCTCGCCGCATCTCCTCCAGCAGCGCGATGATCTTCGCGGATTTCTGCTCGCTGACGATCGCGAGCTCGAGGGTGAGCTGCTCGCGGTAGCCGGCGAGCTGATCCTCGCGGCGCTGCGTGGTCAGGATCAGGACGGTGACGTAGAGCGCCAGCAGGCCGAAGCTCCCCTGCAGCCAGGCGAACGGCGGCGCGTCCCAGGCGATCGCGCCAGACCAGCCGGCGAGCAGGTTGCACGCGATCCAGAGCACGATCGCCGTCGTGAGCAGCGCGATGAACCGGGGCCGGCCGATCCAGCCGGTCAGCCGCTCCACCAGGCGCTGCAGCCGACCCGCCGCCTGCTGGTGCTCGGAGTGCAGCCTGGCGATCGCCGCGACGGTGTCCTGGATGTGTGCCGGCAGGATCGGGGTGTCGGCTACCATTCACTCTGTCCCACCGCTTGAGGAAGCCTGTCCGATCCGGCAATGACCGCGCACGGCATGATCCGTTCCGTTTTACAGAGGCCGGAGGTGTCCGCAAGTTTTTCATTATGCCGGCCAGTGAATTCACCTGGTCGCCGGGATAGTATCTCCGGCCCGCATACGGCGCCGGCTTCGAGATTTACCGGGTGCCGCCAAGCCATCCACTGAATTTGTCGGATGCGGGTTTTCCGATATTCTACCGTATGACCGACAGCATCCCCCGGCAGCGTGCCGACCGCACCCAGCTCCAGCAGATCATCGCGGGCTTGACCGAGGGGGTGATCATCATCAACCCCGACCAGACGATCGCCTGGGCGAACCAGACCGCGCTGACGCTGCACGGCGTCGGCGCGGTCAAGGAGCTGGGCGGCACGGTGTCCGAATACCGACGACGCTTCGAGCTGCGCTACCAGAACCGGCACAAGCTGCCCGAGGGCGACTACCCGATGGAGCGGCTGCTCGCCGGCGAGGCGTTCAGCGAGGTCGTGGTCGAGGTCGCGCGGCCCGGCGAGGACAAGCGCTGGGTGCACCGGATCCGCAGCCTGGTGCTGACCGACCCGAAGGGAGAGCCCGACTGCCTGGTGCTGATCGTCAACGACGAGACCGAGCGGTTCAACGCCGAACAGCGCTTCGAACGCGCGTTCGGCGCCAACCCGGCGCCGGCGATCATCGCCCGGCTTTCGGACATGCGCTACGTCAAGGTCAACCGCGGCTTCCTGGAGATGACCGGCTACCTGCGCGAGGCGCTGGTCGGCCGCTCGGTCCACGAGATCGACGTGCTGCGCGGGGCCGAGCGGCGCGAGCTGGCGGTGGAGCGGCTGCACGCCGGCGCCACCATCCCGCAGATGGAGGGGTGCCTCAGCCTGCCGGACGGCCGCGAGAAGACCGTGCTGCTCGGCGGCCAGCCGATCGAGATCGGCGACGAGCGCTGCATGCTGTTCACCTTCGCCGACCTGCACCCCCGCCGCTTGGCCGAGGACGCGCTGCGCCAGAGCGAGGAGCGCTTCGCCAAGGCGTTCCGCATGGCGCCCGGTCCGATGGCGATCCTGGCGCTGGACGGGATGCGGTTCCTCGACGTCAACGACGCCTTCACCGCCGCCACCGCCTGGCGGCGCGAGGAGATCGTCGGCCGCAGCGAGGGCGAATTGCAGCTATGGGGTCAGGGCGAGCTGCGCGGCCAGTTGGAGCGGCAGCTCAAGCAGACCGGCCATGTCCGCAGTGTCGACATCCAGTTGCGCTCGAAGGCCGGCGGCGTCGGCGACTACCTGCTGTCGGCCGAGACGGTGACGATCCACGGCGAGCGTTGCGTGCTCAGCGTCATGCAGGACATCACCCAGCGCAAGCAGACCGAGACCGAGCTGATGGCGGCGATCGGCTCGGTGATGCAGGACGCGTCCTGGTTCGGCCAGAAGATCGTGGAGAAGCTGGCGAGCCTGAGCCAGTCGCATGGCGCGGCCGAGCCTGGCCCCGGCACCGCGGCCCTGCCGTCGCGGGCGCGCGAGGTGCTGGGGCTGGTGGCGCAGGGACTGCCCGACGCCGAGATCGCGGAGAAGCTCGGCGTGACGCGGAACACCGTGCGCAATCACGTTTCCTTGATCTACGCGAAAATCGGCGTGCATCGCCGCAGCGCGGTGATCGTGTGGGCTCGGGAGCGTGGCTTGGGCATGGCGGCCAAGCCACTGGGAAGGCGTAGCAAAACCAATGCCAAATCGGCCGATAGTAAAAAAATCATGCCGCCCTAGTGCAGATACCCTACAGATAAAGCCGTTTTTCATTGCGCTACTTCATTGGACAGCACGATAACAAGCGATTAATCCGCACCTACTCGCATAGCCAAATCGCTTCTGCGACGCGGCATTTATGCGCGGGAAGGAAATACCATGGACAAGGATCGCGTCGAGGGCCTCGGCAAGAAGGTGGCCGGCTCCATCAAGGAGGCGATCGGCAAGATCACCGGCGACACCAAGACGCAAGCCGCTGGCGTCGCGGAGAAGACGTCCGGCACGGCGCAGAACGCCGTGGGCGGAGCCAAAGACGCCGCGCGCGACCTCGCCAAGAAGTAGGGGCGCGGTCATGGCTGTCGACACGGCGCAGCAGCGCTCTGAACTGACCATCTCGGCAGAGCCGACACCGGACACGGATCGCCAGGTGCTGGCGCTCCACGGCGAAGCGCTCGCGATCTCTCGGCGGCGGGTCGATACCTCCGTCGTACGGGCGATCCGGACCACCCGCACCCGGGAGCAGCTCGTCGACGAGGAGCTGCACCATGAGCGCGTCGAGGTGGAGCACGTGCCGGTCGGCCGGGTGGTCGAGAGCGTGCCGCCGGTGCGCGAGGAAGGCGACACCACGATCCTCTCCGTCGTGGTCGAGGAGGTCGTGGTGCAACGCCGCCTCGTGCTCAAGGAAGAGGTCCGCATCCGGCGGGTGAAGACCACGGAGCGCCACCGCGAGACGGTGATCCTGCGCGAGCAGGAGGCGACCGTCACGCGAACCCCGCTGGAGGCTGCGCCAGCCGCCAAGGCGAGCGTGCCCGACCAAGCCACTCCCCACCAACCCATCGACAAGGACACCACATCATGAGTGACGAGACCATTGTCGCCGTCTACGACACGGCCGCCCATGCCGAGGCCGCGATCCGCGACCTGAAGGCCGCCGGCACGCCGGACAACGCCATCAGCCAGCACGCCGGGGCGGTGTCGAGCACCACCGGCACCACCGCCGAGCCGGTCAAGGAGCAGGGCTTCTGGGCCAGCCTGTTCGGCGGCGAGCCGGACCACGACACCGCGGTCTACGACCGCAGCCTGCAGGGCGGCTCGACGGTGGTCTCCGTCAGGACGCCGGACGCGCACGTCACCCGCGTCACCGAGATCCTCGAGGGCCACCACCCGATCGACATGGACGAGCGCGCCGCCAGCTACGGCATGACGCAGACCACGACCACCCGCGCCGCCATGCCGGCCACCAAGCCGACGGGCGCGACGACGGCTGCGGCTGCGTCCGATGAGGGCAGCCTGAAGCTCGCCGAGGAGCGACTGGCGGTCGGCAAGCGCCTGGTCAACCGCGGCGGCACCCGCATCCGCCGCTTCGTGACCGAGGTCCCGGTCGAGCAGCAAGTGAGCCTGCGCAGCGAGACGGTCACGATGGAGCGCCACCCGGTCGCCGACGCCCGCCCGGCGACCGACGCCGACTTCACCGACAAGACGATCGAGATGACCGAGAGCGGCGAGGAGGCGGTGGTCGCCAAGGAGGCGTTCATCCGCGAGGAAGTCAGCCTGCGCAAGCAGGCCACGGAGCGGACGGAGACGGTGCGCGACACCGTGCGTCGCGAGGATGTCGAGGTCGAGAAGGTGCCGGCCGCGACGGCCGCCAGCACGACCACGACCACGACCACGCCGGCCGCGCCGCTCCCTCCGCGCGCCAAGGTCTGATCCCTCGCAGCAGGCGACCCGGGGCGCCGCGCGCCCCGGGCTCGCGCATTTCGGAGAGCACGATGTCCACGACCAACTACGACGACCCCGCCCGACGCGGCGGCCTGCTCGAAACCACGACCACGACGATGACGGCCGGTTCGCACACGCATCGGCGCATCTCCTGGGCGGCGGTGTTCGGGGGCGTGATCCTGGTGGTCGCGGTCCAGTTGCTGCTCAGCCTGCTCGGCGCGGGAATCGGCCTCGGCACCGTCAACACCAATGCCGGCACCACGCCGGACGCCAGCAGCCTCGGCGTCAACGCCGGGATCTGGTGGGTGGTCAGCAGCGTCCTCGCCCTGTTGTTCGGCGGCTACGTCTCGGCGTGGCTCGCCGGCATCGAGCAGCGCTGGGACGGGGTGCTGCACGGGCTGGTGACGTGGGGCATCGCCACGATGCTGACCATCTACCTGCTGTCCTCCGCGGTCGGCGGCATCGTCGGCGGCGGCTTCTCGGCGCTGGGCAGCGTGGCGTCCGGGGCGGGCAGCACCATCAAGGACGCGGCGCAGCCGCTGGCGCAGGCGGCCGGCGTGTCGCCCGACATGCTCCAGCAACAGGCGCAAGCCTACCTGCAGCCCGCCGCGGCCGCCGCCGACCCGGCCACGATGACGCCGCAGCAGGCGCAGAAGGAAGTCGCTTCCAACCTCGTCGCCTACGCCCGCGGCGGCGCCGACGCACCGGCCGCGAAGGACCGCGTGATCGCCATCATGGCGGCGCAACAGCATGTCGGCCACGACGCCGCGGCCAAGCAGTTCGACGACGCGCAGGCCAAGGTGAAGCAGACGCGCGACCAGGCGGTGCAGACGGCCAAGGACGCCGCCGACAACAGCGCCGCCGCGGCCTCGAAGACCTCGTTCGCGGCGTTCGCCGACCTGCTGCTGGGGGCCATCGCGGCGGCCATCGGCGGCTCGCTGGCCGTGCAACGGCGGATGCGGGTCTCGCAGCGCGTGGTTCGCTGAGCCGCGCCTGCGACCAGGCCGGGGTGTCGCCGTGAGGGCACTCCGGCCAGTTGCCGACCCGACCGCTCGGCCATTCGACCAAGGGAGCCAACGATGACTGACGCAACCAGGAATGACGCGGGCGGCAAGAACCTCGCCGAACTGCAGGCCGCCGGCGAGGCCGCGCGCCAGCTCGGCGGCCAGGCCCGCGAGGCCGGGGCGCAGGCGCTGGG
>CAXTVL010000162.1:0-1444 GCA_964247515.1 uncultured Acetobacteraceae bacterium
CCGGCAACCTCGACCGCGCCACCGGCGAGACGGTGATGGAGCTGCTGTTCGGCTTGCGCGCCGAGAGCGGCACCACGCTCATGCTCATCACCCACGACCCGGCGCTGGCGGCGCGCTGCGGGCGCACGCTCGCCATGGCCGACGGCCGGATCGTCGGCTGATGCTGGCCTGGAAGCTCGCCCGGCGCGAGTTGCGCGGCGGCGTGCGCGGGTTGTGGATCGTGCTCGCCTGCCTGGCGCTGGGGGTCGCCGCGATCACCGCGGTCGGCACGCTGCGCACCGGCATCGAGCGCACCCTGGCCGCCGAGGGCCGCACCATCCTGGGCGGCGACCTCGAGGTCGTGGGCGGCGCGCAGCCGCTGCCCGACGCGCTGCACGCCTGGCTGCGCCAGCGCGGCGCGGCCTTGTCCGACGTGGTGACGCTGCGCTCGATGCTGGTGGCGGCCAGCGGCGAGCGGATGCTGGTCGAGCTGAAGGCGGTCGACGCCGCCTGGCCCTTGGTCGGGCACGCGGCACTGTCGCCCGACCTCCCGGTGGCGACGGCGCTGGCGGATCGCGGCGCGTTGGCCGAACAACTGGCGCTGGACCGGCTGAAGCTGCCGCCGGGCGGCACGGCGCGGCTCGGCGAGGCCAGTGTCACGGTGCGTGGCGCGCTGACCGGCGAGCCGGACCGGGTCGCCGACCCGTCGATCTTCGGCCCGCGCGTGCTGGTCTCGCTGGCGACGCTGCGGGCGGCGCGATTGCTGCAACCGGGCGCGTTCGCCACCTACCATCTGCGTGCGGCGCTGCCGCGCGGGACCGACATCGCCGTCGTCGTGAAGCAGTTGCGCGCGGCGTTCCCCGACACCGGCTGGCGCATCCGCGACGCCCACGACGCGGCGCCCGGCGTGGTGCAGTTCGTCGACCGCACCAGCCTGTTCATGACGCTGGTGGGCCTCACGTCGCTGCTGGTCGGCGGCATCGGCGTCGCCAACGGGGTGCGCGCCTGGCTGCAAGCGCGCGCGCGCGGCATCGCCACGCTGCGCTGCCTGGGCGCCTCGGCGCGGCTGGTGTTCGCGACCTGCCTGATACAGGTGATGGCGCTGGCGGCGTTGGGCGTGCTGGCCGGCTTGGTGGCCGGTGTCGCGTTGCCGGCGGCGGCGGTGACGCTGTTCCGTGGCACGCTTCCGGTGGTGCCGCAGATCGGGCTGTTCCCTCGCCCATTGGGGCTGGCGGCGTTGTATGGCCTGCTGGTGGCGGCGGCGTTCGCCCTGGCGCCGCTGGGGCGGGCGATGCAGATTTCCGGGGCGGCCCTGTTCCGCGACGCGCTGCTGCCGAGCGCGGTGCCGACGGACCGGCTGGTGCTCGCGGTCAACATCGCGCTGGCGCTGGCGCTGGTCGCGCTCACGGTCGCGAGTTCCGGGGCGCCCGGCTTCGCGCTCGGCTTCTGCGGCGCGGCGTTGGCG
>CAXTVL010000162.1:1454-6355 GCA_964247515.1 uncultured Acetobacteraceae bacterium
GTGGCGACGCTGGCACTGTTCCGGGCCGGCGGCTGGGCGCTGATGCGCGTGGCCCGCCGCCTGCCGGCGTGGCACTCGGTTTGGGCGCGGCTCGGCGTCGCCAACCTGCACCGGCCGGGGGCGGCGACGCCGCTGATGCTGGTCTCGATCGGGCTCGGCCTGTCGACGCTGGCGGCGGTGGCGCTGATCCAGGGCAATCTGCGCCGCCAGGTCGCCGAGCAGATGCCGGCCAACGCGCCCAGCTTCTTCTTCATCGACCTGCAGGACGCGCAGTTGGCACAATTCCGCGCCATCCTCGCCGGCATCCCGGGCGTGGGCCAAGTCACCGACGTGCCCAGCCTGCGGGCGCGGATGATCGCGGTCAAAGGCATCCCGGTCGATCAGGTGCACGTGGCGCCCGACACCGAATGGGCGCTGCGCGGCGACCGTGGCCTGACCTACGCCGCCACCATCCCGGCCAACACCAGGCTCGTCGCCGGGCAGTGGTGGCCGGCCGATTACGGCGGCCCGCCGCTGGTCTCGTTCGACGCCGGGCTGGCGAAGGGCTGGCATGTCGGCATCGGCGACACGCTGCGCGTCAACGTGCTGGGCCGCGACATCGACCTGCGCATCGCCAACTTGCGCGACATCGCCTGGCGCACGCTGGGCATCAACTTCACCATGGTGGCAAGCCCCGGCTTGCTCGCCCACGCGCCGCACAGCAACATCGCGACCGTGCGGTCGCAACCGGCGGTGGACGCGCGGGTGCTGCGCAGCGTCACCGACGCGCTGCCCAACGTCTCCGGCATCCGCGTCGCCGACGTGCTCTCGGCTGTCGCCAAGCTCCTGGGCCAGATCGCCGCCGCCTTGGCCGCGACCGGCAGCCTGACATTGGCGGCCGGCGCCCTGGTGCTGGCGGGCGCGGTCGCCAGCGGGCAACGCCGGCGCATCGACGAGGCGGTGATCCTCAAGACGCTGGGCGCCACGCGCGGCCAGATCCGCGCCGCCTGGCTGGTCGAGTTCGGCGTGCTGGGCCTGGTCGGCGGCGTGCTGGCAGCGGCGGTGGGCACGCTGGCGAGCTTCGGCGTGCTGCGCTTCGTCATGCACGCCGACTGGGCGCCGCTGCCCCTGACGCTGCTGGCAACCATCGTGGCCAGCCTCGCGATCATGCTGGTGTTCGGCTTCGCCGGCACCGAGGCGGCGCTCCGGGCCAAGCCGGCGCCACTGCTGCGCAACGGCTAATATAAGGACTCCCCTCCCATGCGCGTCGGCTGTCCCAGCGAGATCAAGAACAACGAGTACCGGGTCGGCCTGACCCCCGGCGGCGCGCGCGAGCTGGTGGCGCACGGCCACTCGGTCGTGGTGCAGGCGGGCGCCGGGGCCGCGATCGGCTTCGCCGACGCCGACTACCGGGCGGTGGGCGCCGAGCTGTTGGCCGACGCCGCCGCGGTGTTCGCCACCGCCGAGATGGTGGTCAAGGTCAAGGAGCCGCAGCCACGCGAGATCGCCATGCTGCGGCCGGGCCAGGTGCTGTTCACCTACCTGCACCTCGCCCCAGACCGCGAGCAGGCGATGGGCCTGGTCGCCAGCGGCGCCACCGCGATCGCCTACGAGACCGTGACCGACGCGCAGGGGCGGCTGCCGCTGCTGGCGCCGATGAGCGAGGTGGCCGGGCGGATGAGCGTGCAGGTCGGCGCGCACTGCCTCGAATCGGCGCAAGGTGGTTCGGGCGTGTTGCTCGGCGGCGTGCCCGGCGTGGCGCCCGGCATCGTGACCGTGCTGGGCGGCGGTGTCTCGGGCGCCAACGCGGCGCGGCTCGCCGCCGGGTTGGGGGCCGACGTGACCGTGCTGGATCGCTCGCTGGAGCGGCTGCGCGACCTCGACGAGCGGTTCGGCGGCCGGCTGCGCACGGCGTTCGCCACCGCCGCCTCGGTCGAGGCGCACGTGCTGGCGTCGGACCTGGTGATCGGCGCGGTGCTGGTGCCGGGGGCGGCGACGCCGCGCCTGGTGACGCGCGCCATGCTGGGCCGGATGCGGCGCGGCAGCGTGCTGGTCGACATCAGCATCGACCAGGGCGGCTGCTTCGAGACCAGCCACGCCACCACGCACGAGGAGCCGACCTTCGTGATCGACGGCGTGGTGCATTACTGTGTCGCCAACATGCCGGGCGCGGTGCCGCGCACCAGCACCCTGGCGTTGACCAACGCCACCTTGCCATACGTGCTGGCGCTGGCCGAGCATGGCTGGGAACGCGCCCTGGCGGCGGATCCGGGATTGCGCGACGGGCTCAACGTCCACGCCGGGCGTATCGCGCACCCGGCGGTGGCCGAGGCGCTCGGGCTGGGCTGAGGCCGGGTTACGGCGAATTCGCTTGCGCGCGGTCGGGCAAACACCAAATTATGACCCGACAGGCATTGTGCCTGGATAGGAAAGAGACACAACCATGGCTTTCAGTCCGGAATTCCGCGGCGCGCCGGCCGCCGTCCGCGCCGGAGCTGCCGGCGCGGTCGTCGACGCGGGCCTGCGCGCCTACATGCTGCGCGTCTACAACTGGATGGCGTCGGGCCTGGCGCTGACCGGCGTGGTCGCTTACGGCATCGCCAACGTGCCCGCCGTGTTCGACGTGTTCTACCCGCTGCGCGAGACCGCCAGCGGTGCCTTGGTGCATGTGCCCGGTGCGCTGGCTTACGTCGCGATGTTCGCGCCGTTGGCCTTCGTGCTGGCGATGCAGTTCGGCGTCAACCGGATGGCGACCAGCACCGTGCAGGCACTTTACTGGGCGTTCTGCGTCGCCATGGGCGCCAGCCTGACCAGTATCTTCCTGGTCTACACCGGCACCAGCATCGGCCGCACCTTCTTCATCTCGGCGGCGATGTTCGGGGCGATGAGCCTGTACGGCTACACCACCAAGAGCGACCTGACCCGGATGGGCAGCTTCCTGATGATGGGGCTGTTCGGCGTCATCCTGGCCAGCGTGGTCAACATGTTCGTCCACAGCTCGGGGATGCAGTTCCTCATCAGCGTGGTCGGGGTGCTGGTGTTCGTGGGCCTCACCGCCTACGACACGCAGCGGATCAAGGCCGACTACGTGCAGTATTCGTATGCCGAAGGCTCGGACGTCGCGGCTCGGCGCAGCGTGTTCGACGCGCTGCAACTGCTGCTGAACTTCATCAACCTGTTCGTGCTGCTGCTACAGTTGACCGGCAACCGCCGCAACTGATCGGATGAGGTTGCGGCAGAGGGGTTCCGACCGCGAGGTCGGAGCCTTTTTCATGTCAGGGTAACGCCAGGAACGCCGCCGGCGAGAGGATGCTGATGCCGCGCCAGGGGTGCATGGAGAGCAGGTGGCGCACATCGCCAGTGACGATCACGTCGGCTTTGCCGGAGGCCGCCAGAGACAGGTACTTGTCGTCCTTGGGATCGCTGCACTCGGACACCGGCGTCACACGCTCAATGCGCTCGGCGGCAAACAAGACGATATTCAAGGTTTGCTGCCGGCGTTCGACCGACGCCACACGGTCGAATTTCGGCCGGAATATCACGTCGCAATACTCGGTTTCGATCTCGCGCGACGTAATCAGTCGATTGGGCGCAGTGACGGTGCTGAGCAGTGCCGCCTCCGGGATGCTACCCGCTTTCAGCGCCGCGGAAATGAAAATCGACGCATCGAGAACAACGATCAGGAGCGCCGCTCTGCACGCCAGGCCTCGATTTCGGCGTCTACCATCTCGTCCGTGAGACCATTGGCGTGCGCTTCCCGTTTGAGTTCCGCGATCGATTCCGCAAGTAGATCCGCGATGCGACGGGATTTGACCATCCCACTCAGATACCTCCCCGCGGCCTCCCGGCGCGCCGGACTCTCAAGCAGTTTTGCGGTCTCGGCGTCCACCGGGATGGAAATATCAACCATGTCGTCCATACACGCCAGATACACCCGCTTACGCCTCGCGGCACAGCAAATTAGGCTGCGATCGTCACCTGCCGCTGCTCGCCGAGCCCCTGGATGCCGAGCCGCATCGTCTGGCCCTCGCGCAGGTAGACCGGGTTCGGCTTGTGCCCCATGCCGACGCCCGGCGGCGTGCCGGTGCTGATGATGTCGCCGGGGAACAGCACCATGAAGTGGCTGACGTAGCTGACCAGCTTGGCCACGCCGAAGATCATGGTCCGCGTGCTGCCGTCCTGCATCCGGGTGGCGTCGACGTCGAGCCACATCGGCAAGTCCTGCGGGTCGGGCACCTCGTCCTTCGTGACCAGCCAGGGGCCGGTGGGTCCGAACGTCTCGCAGCCCTTGCCCTTGTCCCAGGTGCCGCCGCGCTCGGTCTGGTACTCGCGCTCGCTCACGTCGTTGACCACGCAATAGCCGGCGACGTGGTCCATCGCCGCGTGCTCCGGGACGTAGCTGGCGTGGCTGCCGATCACCACGCCCAGTTCGACCTCCCAGTCGGTCTTGGTCGAGCCACGCGGGATCTTCACCTCGTCGTTGGGGCCGCAATAGGCGCCGAGCGACTTCAGGAACACGATCGGCTCCTTGGGGATCGCGGCCCCGGTCTCGGCGGCGTGGTCGGCGTAGTTCAGGCCGATGCAGACGAAGTTGACCGGGCGCGGCACGCACGGCCCCAGGCGCGGCGATCCGGAAACCTGCGGCAGGCTCGCCGGGTCGAGCGCCGCCAGCAGCGCCAGGCCCTGCGGCGACAGCGTCGTCGCGTCGAAGTCGGCGACCGTGCCGGACAGGTCGCGGATATTCCCTTGGGCGTCGAGCATGCCCGGCTTCTCGGCCCCTGGGGCGCCGTAGCGCAGCAGCTTCATGGCGGTTCGTCCCGTCGCTAGAGTGAGTAGCCGCCGTCGATGACGACGGCCTGGCCGGTCATGTAGCGCGCCTCGTCGCTGGCCAGGTACACCACGAGCGCGGCGATCTCGTCCAC
>CAXTVL010000163.1:0-6299 GCA_964247515.1 uncultured Acetobacteraceae bacterium
CGGAGCGAGGGGCAGTGCGGCTGCCGGTGGTGGCAGGCCATCATCCCCCACAACCCGGCATCATCCAGGACAGGCAGCGACAGCACGCTGCGCACGCCGGCGTTGTGGAAGAACCGGAGCCGCATCTCGGAGGCGGGGCGCAGGTCGGCGGTCGACAGGTCGAGCGCGCGCCAGCCCGGCGCCACGTCGACCGGCGCCGCTGCCGCGTCGCGGTCGGGCACCCAGCGGATGCGGGAGCGACCGTGCAGGTCGCCCAGCGAGTGCGCGATGTCGGACGCGGAGAAGCGCAATCCCCGGAGCGGCTGTCCGTATCCCGCCACCATGTCCTCGAACAGCGCGTGGCCGTTGAGCTCGGCGTCGAACTTCCAGATCACCACCCGCTCGAACCCGGCGACCCGCCGGATGCCGCGGGCGACGATCCGCGCCATGTCCTCCAGTTCGCCCTCGCAGCCGCGCAACTCGGCGGAGACCTCCTCGAGCTGTCGCCAGGCCTGCAGGGCGTCGGAGGCGTCGCGGTCGCGGACGGGTTCCAACTCGACCAGGATCGCGCCGGCATGGGCCTGCACGGTCGCGTCGAACCGCGCTCCCAGGGCGGGCGAGTCGACGCCGTGATGCCAGAGCGCTTCGGTGTGCGGCGCGTGGTCCAGCCGCGCCCGCAGGCAGTCGGCGAAGTTCGTCCCCAGCAGCCGTTCGATGCCGACGCCGAGGATACCGGCGCCGGCGCCCAGCCCGAGCATGGACGCCGTGTTGCGGCTGGCCGCGACGATCCGCCAACCCGGCGCGGGATCGACCGCGAGCAGCGCGCCGTGCGGCTGGACCGCCAAGGCGGCCCGCGCCACCCCACCACCGACATCGGCGGCTTCCGCGACGGACTGGCTGCCCTTGTCGTGGAACCTGGACACCGACGCGCTCCGTGGCACCCCGCGGCGGGGATTACCGCCCGGACAGCGAGCGCCATGACATAGGCGTATCTAGCGGCGCAACGTAATACACCATGACAGGCGCGGTATCGGCGTCACCCGGCCTGGCGCCGCAGATAGAGCTGCGCCGACAGCACGCTGCTCTCGCGGTACAGCGGGTAGAGCGCCGCGACCAGACGCTCGGCCCGCGCCACGTCGAACCACGCGGGACCGCCGGCGCGCGCCTCGTCGTCCGGCCGCAGCCGCACCGGCGCCAATCCCTCGCCGGGCGCCGCGTGGACCAACGGGTCGCTTCGCTCGCGCAACCGGCGCACGCCGCGCCAGCCGATGCGGTGATAGCTCATGGTCTCGCTCTCCAAGCCGGGCACCACGGTCTTGACCACGCTGATGGCGCCGCCCTCCGGCGAGCAGTCGACGTAGAGCACGTCCAGCCCCTCGGCCGCGAGCCGGCCACACAGCACCGCCAGGCGGTCGGCGCCGCTGGCCA
Organism: uncultured Acetobacteraceae bacterium; assembly: GCA_964247515.1. Lineage (GTDB taxonomy): Bacteria > Pseudomonadota > Alphaproteobacteria > Acetobacterales > Acetobacteraceae > CAVRQM01. Next base: position 1,408 of record CAXTVL010000163.1, read on the forward strand.
CCGTCTCCGGCGCCACCGTCGGCAGGCTGGAGAACGCCACCCGCCGGCGCTCGGAGAACACCGTGTCGGACAGCCTGCGGCGCAACTCCTCGGCCGGCAACGGCAGCCATTCGGCCATCGCGCGCAAGGAGCGGGTCTCGTCGCCTTCCATGGCGTGCGCCAGCTCGGCGTCGAAGAAGTCGGCCGGCAGGCTGGCCCGCAGCAGGTCCAGCGGCCCGTGCGTCGCGGCCTTGCGCGAGCGCGAGCCCACGAATTCGAGCAGCGCCTTGCGCAGCGCGCGGCCACGGTCCGGGTGCGACGCCTCGCCGCAGGCGGTGACTTGGATCGGCACCGTGGGCGCGCCGTGGTCGTCACCCACCACGTAGAGGTTGGCGAGGCCGAGATCGGTGCAGGCCAGCTTGACCTGCACGGCGATGCCGAGCGCGCGCAGCCGGGCCAGCAGGCCCATCACCTCCGGCCCCTCGTCGGTGTCGATGTCGACCACGATGCCTTGGTCGAGGGCGCGGTAGGTCAGCACGTTGCCGTCGCGCTGGAGCAGCTCCATGATCCCATGCGCGACCGCGTGCCCGGAATCGAAGCCGGCGCCGAGACCGTTGGTGATCGGCACGATCAGCTTCGCCGGATGATTCAACTGGTACGGATACGCCGCCACCCACTCGCGCGGCAGCCAGACCGGCGCGTCGTCATCCCAGCGGCGGCCCGCGACCCAGGTCAGCGCCATGCCGTCGTGGTACGGCGAGCCGGCCGGCAGGCACAGCGTCATCGGGTCGACCACGCCGCGCGGGCCATGCGCGCGGCGCAGCTCGGCGTAGCTGGCCTCGATGCCCGGGTTGCGTTGCAGCCAGGTGTGGCAGTGCAGCTCCTCGCACAGCTCGCCCCAGGCGCCGACCGCGGCCTCGGTCTCGGTGAAGCCGTAGCCGTGGCCGCTGGTCGCGGGCTCGGCGCCCAGGAACACGTTGGCCTGCACCAGCGGCACGCCGATCCGGTCGAGGTGGTCGATGCGGAACGCCGATTGCGGCCTGTCCGCCGGCAGCGTGGCACGGAAGGCGGCGGCGACCTGCTCCAGGGTTTGCGACATGGTTCAGGCCGCCAGCCGTCCGAGCGCCAGCGTCTCGCGCAGGCCGTGCCCCAGCTCGGTGTCCATGCGCACGCCGAGGCTCTCGTGCAGCAGCGTCGGGTCGCCGCGGGAATGGCGCACGTCGCCGGTGCGCGGCGGCGCGAAGTCGAACATGGGCGTACGGCCCAGCACGCGCCCGGCGATGCGCGCCAGGTGCAGCACCGAGACCGCGCGGCCGGTGCAGACGTTGAGCACCGGGGGCGCGGTGCGGATGCGGGCGAGCCCGGCCAGCAGTGCCCGCACCACGTCGCCCACGAACACCCGGGCGCGGGGCGGGCCGCCGTCGCCGGCGATGCGCAGCCGGCGCCCGGCGGCGAGCCGGTCGCAGAACGCCGAGACCACGCCCGAGTATGGCGAGCTGCCGTCCTGGCGCGGGCCGTAGACGTTGAAGAAGCGCAAACCCAGGGTGGGGACGCCGAAACTCTGCCGCGCCACGGCGGCGTGCAGCTCGCAGCCGAGCTTGTCGCAGCCGTAGGCCGAGCGCGGCGCCAGCTTCGCGTCCTCGGCCAGTGGCGGCTCCGACAGGTCGCCGTAGACCGCCGCCGAGGAAGCGTAGACCACCGGCACGCGGTGGCGCCGCGCCTGTTCCAGCACGCCGACCGTGCCGCCGACATTGACCGCGTGCGAGCCGGCCCAGTCCTCGGCGCAGAGCGGCACCGAGACCCGGGCCGCCAGGTGGAAGCAAGCGTCCACGCCGCGCATCGCCGCCGCCACGATGTCCGGCTCGGTCACGGAGCCCACCACCAGCTCGGCGCGCGGCGGGCAATTCTCGCGATGGCCGCTGGAGAGATCGTCCAGCACCCGCACCTCGCCGCCATCGGCGACCAGCGCGTCGGCGAGGTTCGAGCCGATGAAGCCGCAACCGCCGGTGACGAGGTAGCGGGTCATGCGCTCAGCATCCGCATGGCGCCCGGCGTCGCGTACAGGCGCTCGACCGGCACGCCGTCGCCCTCGCCGCGTGCCAGGTGGCGCATCGCGTCCATCATCGCGTGGGCGCCGCCGAACTGGAACCCGACCTGCGACGCATACGCGGCGGACGCGGCCAGTTTCACGTCCAGCGTGTCCTCGACTGGTAATCGCACGTCCTCCAAGCCTCCCAGGAAAGCCTCGCCGGGTCTCGCGTCCGGCTGGCGGATGATGTACGGCGTGTCGCGCCACAGCGCCCAGGGGCGCTCGCCCACCACCAGCGGCAGCGCGTCCAGCACCCGGCGATGGTCGACATGCGAGCCGAGCGCCGCCGGCCCCAGCACGAGGTCGGGCGCCACCGTCCGCACCGTGTCGCGCAGCGACGCGAGCAGCTCGTCCGCGACGGCGTCTTCCGGCGCGTACGCCCCGAACAAGGCAGCCGCGCTCTCGTAGCTTCGGTGCGGCGCTTCCGGCAGGTCGAGCCACAGCGGCTCGGCGCCGGTGAGCGCCGCGGCCTCCGCGTCCTCGTCGCGGCGCAACGCCATGTAGTCCACCTCGTCGGGCAGTCCCTTGTCGCGCTGGCACTCGAGCGCGAAGCCGCGCGCCGGATGCACGCTGCGGGTGAACGCCGTCGCCATCACCACCCGCCAGCCACGCCCGGCGAGCAGCGCCATGACGCCGCCGGCCGAGAACACGGCGTCGTCCAGGTGCGGCGAGATCAGCAGCGCGGTCGGCATCGCGTCACAGCAGATGCGGCTGGGCGCGGAACCGGCACGTCGTCATCGGCAACATCGCCGACCAGTCGACGTCGGGACGGGTACCGACGAGATCGTCGTAGACGTCCATGATCTGCCGCCCCACGGCACCCCAGGAATACACGCGCCGGCACTCCTCCAACCCGGCTCGCGCCAAGTCCTGACGCAGCGCCGGGTCGCGCAACAGGCGGCGCAAGGCGTGGGCCAGGCCGGGCACGTCGCCGGGTTCGGTCAGCAAGCCGTTCTCGCCGTCACGCAGGCAGTCGACCACGCCGACCGAGCGGCAGGACACGCAGGCGAGGCCGCTCGCCATCGCCTCCAGGATGGTGTTGGAGAAGCCCTCGGCGTAGGTCGGCGAGACGAAGATGTCGGCGTCGCGATAGACCATCGGCACGGCGTCGTAGTCGACGTAGCCGCTCATGCGGACGTGCCCGGCGAGGTCGCGCGAGGCGATGCCCTCGGCGGTCGCGTCGTAATCGGGGCCGATGCCGGAGATGACGATGCGGAACGCGTCGCCGCCGTCGCGCAGCAGTTCGGCGGCGGCCAGCAGGTCGAGCACGCCTTTGCGGGCGTCGACGCGGCCGTGGTACAGCAACACCGGCGGCTCGCCGGGAGCGCGCGCGGGGTCGGGCGCGAAGCGCGCGGTGTCCACGGCGCCCGGCACGATGGTGAAGCGCGAGGGCGCGGTGCCGAGCCGCTCGGTCACTTCGTCGGCGAACGAGCGGCAGCCGATCAGCACCGCGCCGGCGTGGTCCAGCACCCGCGTCATCGCCAGGCGGTGCGTCTCGCAGCACGAGCCGACCCAGTGGCCGTCGCCGCCCTGGATCGACACCACGTTGGGCAGGCCGAGCCGCTGCGCCGCGATCATCGTGGCCCAGCCGGTCGGGTAGCCGTACTGGGCGTGCAGGATGTCGAACGGATGCTCGGCGTGGGCGCTTACGATCGCGTCCACCATGCGCTCGACGTCGCGCTCGAAGTCGCCGCCGTCCTGCTCGCCCACCTGCTCCAGCCCGATCACCTCGACGCCGGGCACGGCGGGCGGCGGCCCGCCGCCATAGACCTTGATGCCGAGCGGGTCGGCGCGGTACTGGCTGATCATGGTGACGTCGTGGCCGTGGGCGACCAGCTCGCGCAGCAGGTTCAGCGCGTAGACGCTCATGCCCGAGATGGTCGGGAAGAAGCGTCGGCTGACGAAGCAGACCCTCACGCGGCGGCCCGTTCCTGCTGCGCGCGCTGCAGCCACGCCATCGCCTGCCGCACCATCGCCGGCGCGCGGTGCGCGTCGGCCGACAGCTCGACGCAGACCAGGCCTGCGAAGCGGATGCCCTCCAGCGATTGCAGCACCGCCAGCACGTCCATGTCGCCTTCGCCGAACGGCAGGTGCAGGTGCACGCCGCGCTTCATGTCCTCCAGATGCACGGTCGCGATGTCGCCGGCGTAGGCGCGCACCGCGTCCTGCGGCTCGATGTCGCGGGTGACGATGCAATGGCCGGCGTCGAGCGCGAGGCGCAGGCCGGGCACGTCCTGGGCCAAGCGGCGGAAATGCGCCACCGTGCCCACCATCATCTCCGGCTCCGGCTCGAACGCCGGCACCAGGCCGTGTGCCGCGCAGCGCCGCACCACCTCGGCGGTGCCGTCGCGCAGCCACTCCCAGGCGTCGGTCTCGGGCACGCCTTCGGCGCGGGCACCGGACCAGAAGGTGAAGCACTCGGCTCGCAACTCGACGGCGATCTCCATGCAGCGCTGCAGGAAGTCCATGCGCCGCTCGCGCGCCTCGCGGTCGGGCGAGATCAGCGTCGGCGCGTGCTTGGCGCGGGCGTCGATCACGTACCAGGCGCCGGTCTCGATCTGGCAGCCCAGGCTCTCGGCGCGCAGCCGCGCCGCCAGCTCGCTCGCCCGCGCCCGCACATCGTCGGCGTACGGGTCGAGGTGGCAGATGTCGGGGGTGAGGGCGACCCCCTGGTAGCCGGCCTCGGCGATCATCGCCACGGCGTCGTCCAGGCGGTGACGGGTGAACCCGTTCGTGTTGTAGGCGAAGCGCATGTTCATTCTGCTGCTCGCTGGATCGGGATGGGGTGGGTGAAGGGCGGTCCGGCGATCACGTCGTCGAGCAA
>CAXTVL010000164.1:0-4107 GCA_964247515.1 uncultured Acetobacteraceae bacterium
ACCCACCGGCGACGCATGGCGGCAGCATGACCGCGTGGATGGCCGGGTCAAGCCCGCGCATGACGAGTTCGGGGGAAAGTCACGGGAACCGGACACCAATGGGTCAAGCCCGGCCATGACGATCGTGTAATACCATCGGGACGCCGCGGCGATTGGGCCAGCGCTCGACTCGGGGCATAATGCCGCGCCACGGGAGACACCACACTTGTCGAGAAATCCAATCGCGTTGGTCTGGGCGCTGGGCGCGCTGGCGGCGCTGGTCGCCTACCTGATGGGGCCGGACCACCTGCTCGCGGTCCTCGTCGCGGCCGCCGACCGCGCCTGGTTCAACCTGGCGCTGACGCTGCGCAGCCTGTCGGCCAACGCCGTGGGGGCGATGCACGCGGTGGCGATCGGGCTGTTCGTGACGTTCGTGGGGCTGTGCCTGCTGGCGATGCGCAACGGACGGCGCGCCCAGCTCGCCCTGGTCGCGGTCTCGGCGCTGTTCGTCTGGCTGGTCTGGAGCGGCGGCGAGGCGACGTCGAACGGGCGTTGGCTGTCGGCGTTCGTGCTGGCGGCGGTGGCGACGCTGGTGATGAGCAGCCGGCTGCACGGCGGCGGCCGGCCGTAGCCGCGAAGCGAGGGCAACTCCGCGCGGCGCGGCGCCGTTGGGGGTGCGGCCATCCCGGCCAAAAACAAGAACCGGACCGACCCAAATGTTCATGCGCATCGACAAGCTCCAGGCGGCCCTGCCGGAGCCGAAGAAGCCCGACCCGAACGCCGCGGCGGCGCTCCAGGAACTGCTCGGCGGCAAGTACGGCGAGATGTCCACGCTCGGGAACTACATGTTCCAGAGCTTCAACTTCCGCAGCAAGTCCAAGCTGCGGCCGTTCTACAGCCTGGTCGCCAGCATCACCGCCGAGGAACTCGGCCATGTCGAGCTGGTCGCCAACGGCGTCTCGATGCTGGCCAACGGCCCCGGCGACCAGACCGAGAACGTCGACCTCGGCGCCAGCCCGTTCGCCGACATGAAGGACGCGCGCCTGGCCGCCGCCTTCCTGTCGAACGGCGGCGGGGCGACCCCGGTGAACTCCAACGGCGCCTCGTGGAACGCCGATTTCGTCACCACCACCGGCAACGTCATCATCGACCTGCTGCACAACTTCCACCTCGAATGCGGCGCGCGCATCCACAAGCTGCGCGTCTACGAGACGATGACCGAGCCGACCGGGCGCGAGGTGTGCGGCTACCTGCTGGTGCGCGGCTCGGTCCACGCCCACGCCTACGCGCTGGCGCTGAAGCAGCTCACCGGCGTCGAGGTCGAGAAGATGCTGCCGACGCCCAACATCAACCTCGACCGCATCCCGGAGTGCCAGAAATACCTGCAGGAAGGCAGCCACCGCCGGCTGTACCGGTTCAGCCCGCACGACTACAGCGAGATGAAGGGCATCTGGGGCGGCGGCGAGCAGGCGCTGCCGGGCGACCCGCCGGGTCCGCTCGAAGTCGTCGACGGCCACCCGGAAGGCGGCAAGATCAGCGACCTTGCCGGCAACTACGGCGCCTTCGCGCCGGACTACGCGCCGCAGGAGATGTTCGAGATCGCCGAGAAGCTGTACAAGAAGTCGCGCTGACCTAACCCGTCCACGCCGCCAATATCTCGGCGGCGTGGGCGTCGAGCGCCGGCGACGCGCGTTGCGCCATCATCGGCTCCCCGTCCAGCACGATGGGCGAGCGCACCGCCGGGATCGTGCCGATGTCGCGCCGCATCCCCCGTGCCACCACCTGCGGGTCGGCGAATGCCTCCGCCACCGTGTTGATCGGCCCCCCAGGCACGCCGCCCAGTTCCAGTGCCGCGAGCAGCGCCGCGCGGTCGAGCCGCCGGCACGCCTCCGCCAGCATCGCCACGAGCTCCGCCCGGTGCGCGACCCGGCCGGCGTTGGTCCGGTAACGCTCGTCCGCCGCCAGCCACCCCAGGTCGAGGATCGCGGCGAAGCGGGCGAACTGGGCGTCGTTGCCGACCGCCACCATGACGTGCCCGTCGGCGACCGCGAACGCCTGGTACGGCACGATGTTGGGATGGCTGTTGCCCATGCGGCGCGGCGACTCGCCGGACACCAGGTAGTTCATCGCCTGGTTGGCCAGCGTCGCCGCCTGCACGTCGAGCAGCGCCATGTCGACATGGCCGCCCTCGCCGGTCGCGTCGCGCCGGCGCAGCGCGGCCAGGATGGCGACGCTGGCGTACAGCCCGGTCATGATGTCGGCGTAGGCCACGCCGATCTTCTGCGGCTCGCCGGCGGGATCGCCGGTGAGGTCCATGATGCCGCCCATCGCCTGGATCATCGCGTCGTAGCCGGCGCGCGCGGCATACGGCCCGGTCTGGCCGAAGCCGGTGATCGAGCACGTCACCAGGCGCGGATTCAGCCGCGCCAGGCTGGCGTGGTCGAGGCCGTACTTCGCCAGGCCGCCGACCCGGAAGTTCTCGATCACCACGTCGGCGCGCAAGGCGAGGTCACGCACCGCCTGGCGGCCCGGTTCGGTCTCGAAGTCGAGCGCGATCGAGCGCTTGCCCCGGTTGGCGGCATGGAAATAGGCGGCCGACAGGTGCCCGCCCTCGGCCGCCGGCACGAACGGCGGCCCCCAGCCACGCGTGTCATCGCCGCCGCCCGGCCGCTCGACCTTGACCACGTCGGCGCCGAGGTCGGCCAGCAACTGCCCGCACCACGGCCCGGCCAGCACGCGCGCCAGCTCCAGCACGCGCAGCCCGGCCAGCGGCGGCATCAGAAGAACGCCTGGATGCCCGTCTGCGCCCGGCCCAGGATCAGCGCGTGGACGTCGTGCGTGCCCTCGTAGGTGTTGACCGTCTCCAGGTTCTGCGCGTGGCGCATGACGTGGTACTCCTCCTGGATGCCGTTGCCGCCGTGCATGTCGCGGGCGGCGCGCGCGACGTCCAGCGCCTTGCCGCAGTTGTTGCGCTTGACCAGCGAGATCATCTCCGGCGCCATCTGGCCGGCGTCGAACAGCCGGCCCACGCGCAGGCTCGCCTGCAGCCCCAGGGCGATCTCGGTCTGCATGTCGGCCAGCTTCTTCTGCACCAGTTGCGCGGCCGCCAGCGGGCGGCCGAACTGCTTGCGGTCGAGCACGTATTGCCGGGCGCGGTGCCAGCAATCCTCGGCGGCGCCCATGACGCCCCAGGAGATGCCGTAGCGCGCCCGGTTCAGGCAGCCGAACGGGCCGCCCAGGCCGGTCGCGTCGGGCAGCAGGGCGCTGTCCGGCACGTCGACGTCCTGCATCACGATCTCGCCGGTGACGGACGCGCGCAGCGACATCTTGCCGCCGATCTTGGGCGCCGACAGGCCGGGCATTCCCTTTTCCAAGATGAAGCCGCGGATGGCGTCGCCATGCGCCGCCGACTTGGCCCAGACCACGAACACGTCGGCGATCGGCGCGTTGCTGATCCAGGTCTTGGCGCCGTTCAGCCGGTAGCCGTCCGGCGTGCGCAGGGCGCGGGTGCGCATCCCGGCGGGATCGGAGCCGGCGTCCGGCTCGGTCAGGCCGAAGCAGCCGATTGCCTCGCCGCTGGCCAGCTTCGGCAGCCAGCGACGGCGCTGCGCCTCGTCGCCGTAGGCGTGGATCGGGTGCATCACCAGCGACGACTGCACGCTCATCATCGAGCGATAGCCGCTGTCCACCCGCTCGACCTCGCGCGCCACCAGCCCGTAGGCCACGTACGACGCGCCGGCGCCGCCGTATTCCTCGGGAAGCGTGACTCCGAGCAGGCCCAGCGCGCCCATCTCGCGGAAGATGCCGGGATCGGTGATCTCGTCGCGGTAGGCGGCGACCACGCGGGGCAGCAGCCGCTCCTGGGCGAACTGGCGCGCGCTGTCGCGGATCATGCGCTCCTCCTCCGACAACTGGTCGTCGAGGCGGAACGGGTCGGCCCAGTCGAACGGTGTCTTGGCGGGACGGATATCGGCGGCGACGTAGTTCATGCGCAAACCCCTGGCAGCGGCGGCACAGTAGCACGCCAGCGGCCTTTCCATCGGCGGCGGCGCGCGGCTATCGTCCGATCACATTCGCCTGATCGTAACAGAGGGAGAGCCCGCCATGCTGACCCGCCGCGCCCTGCTC
>CAXTVL010000164.1:4117-6293 GCA_964247515.1 uncultured Acetobacteraceae bacterium
TTCCTGCGCGAACTGGCGGGCGGTGTCGCGGATCATGCGCTCCTCCTCCGACAGTTGGTCGTCGAGGCGGAACGGATCGGCCCAGTCGAACGTGGCCTTGGCCGGAACGGTTACGAAGTTCATGTGCGGACACCCTGGATCGCCGGCATTGTCGCAGCAAACCGGCGGCCCGGCCAGCGCACTTCCCTCGGCCGGCGGCGCGCGGCTATCGTTCGATCACATCTGAGGGAGAGCCCGCCATGCTGACCCGTCGCGCCATGCTCGCCGCCACCGCCGCAACGCCGCTGCTGGCCCGGCAAGCCCGCGCCGACACGCCGCGCTCGGTGGTGGTGATGGCGATGCAGATCGACGACGTGATCAGCCTCGATCCCGGCGAGTCCTACGAGTTCACCGACAACGAGGTGTGCGGCAACGTCTACCGCAAGCTGGTGCTGCCAGACGAGGCCGACCCCGCGAAGGTGGTAGGCGATCTCGCGAAGTCCTGGGAGATCAGCCCGGACGGCCTGACCTTCACCTTCCACCTGGTCGATGACGCGCGTTTCTTCTCGGGCGCCAAGGTCACGGCGCACGACGTCGCGTTCTCGCTGATGCGCCTGGTCGTGATGGACAAGGCGCCCGGGTTCATCGTCAGCCAGTTCGGCTACACGCGCGACAACGTGGAGAAGCTGATCCGCGCCACCGACGATTCGACGCTGGTGCTGACGCTGCCGACCAAGCAGGCGCCGAGCCTGGTGCTGAACTGCCTGTCCGCCAGCGCCTGCAACGTGGTCGAGCGCGCGACCGCGATGGCGCACGCGAGCAACGGCGATCTCGGCAACGGCTGGCTCAAGACCAACAGCGCCGGCGCCGGGCCGTACAAGCTGACCTCCTGGGCCGCCAGCGACCACATCGTCCTCGACGTCAACCCGCATTCCGGCATCGCGGTGCAACCCAAGCGCATCGTCATCCGCCACGTCGCCGACCCCGCGGCGCAACTGCTGCTGTTGCAGAAGGGCGACGCCGACATCGCGCGCAACCTGACGCCCGACCAGATCAAGCAGATCGCCGGCAACCCCGACTTCCACAGCATCTCGACGCTGCAGGCGACGTCGCTCTACGTCGCCATGAACGAGAGCGTGCCGGCGCTGGCCAAGCCGCAAGTGCGGCAGGCGATCAAATGGGCGATCGGCTACGACGCCATCGCCCAGAACATCACGCCGAACCAGTGGGGCGTCAGCCAGTCGTTCCTGCCGAAGGGCCTGCCGGGCGCGCTGCCCGACCAGCCGTTCCACAAGGACACCGCGAAGGCCCGCCAGTTGCTGGCCGAGGGCGGCTATCCGAACGGGCTGACGCTGACGATGGACTTCATCACCGCCGCGCCGTACGGCGACATCGCGCAGGCGGTGCAGGCCGACCTGGCGCAGGCCGGGATCACGGTGAACCTGCTGCCGGGCGAGGAGAAGCAGGTCATCACCAAGACCCGCGGCCGCGGCCACCAGCTCGCGATGCTGTACTGGGGCTCGGACTATTTCGACCCGAACTCCAACGCGCAAGGGTTCTGCGCCAACCCGGATGACGGGCCGGACAGCAAGCTCAAGATCCTCGCCTGGCGCAGCCACTTCGTCGACCCGACGCTCACCGCCGACGCGCTGGCCGCCTCGACCGAGCTCGACGCCGGCAAGCGGATCGCGCTGTACCAGGACATGCAGCGGCGGTTCTGGGAGGGCGCGCCGTTCGCCGTCCTGCTCCAGCGCAGCGCCAACGCCACCATGCGCCGCAACGTCTCCGGCCTGTTCGTGGGCGCCATGCCGGACTTCAACAAGTACCAGCGCGTCGTGAAAAGCTGAGCTTGCGGGGACTGCCTCGATCAGAATGTCTCGTCCTGGAACTTGATCCCATTCCCGTCATCATCGGGCTTGACCCACGGTTGTCCGGTTCAAGTTTTCAATTCAAATCGATAGGTTACGCCATGGCCGGGCTTGACCCAGGGCTGTCCGGTTCCCGTGACTTGCCTCCCACCTCGTCATGCGCGGACTTGATCCGCGCATCCACGCGGCGCCACCACTCAGAATTGCCGACATCGCGCACAATGCTCGCAGCCATGGGTGCGGCGGGTGCCGCGTGGATGGCCGGGTCACGCCCGGCCATGACGTAATATATTGAATTCCTTAGACATATTGAACCGGACACCAGTGGG